>NZ_JBLUPW010000008.1:0-173721 GCF_048068175.1 Pseudomonas sp. NY15356
ACGTTGATTGGTTTCATCCTCTGGGCGCTGCGCGCCCGGCGGATAACCCAGGTGGTGGCCGAGCTCGGCATGCAGGGCGCGCTCGATCAAGGCCTTCTTGAACGCCGCAGAGGCATCCTCGATAGCCTCTGCAGTCATCAGGCCCTCACCGAACTGCTCCAGCAGTTCTTTGGGGATTTTGGGCAGGTCACGCAAGGGTTTCTTTTTGGTTGGCATACATGCACCTCTTACTCATGTTATGCCCGAACACAAAATTTCTGACACCCTCTACTTTTGCTCTTGGGCAAAAGTAGGCAAAACCGCTGGCTCCTGCATCCGGCCTCCTGACGTCGCGATTGGCGCAACCGGTAACTTGAACGCCGCCAGGAAACCGAAGGCAACCCATCAGATAGAGATCACCCCACGCAGGTACAACGCCCCCCGCCCGCTGATGATCACCCGCCCATTCCCAGGCACCTCGCACCACAACTGCCCCTTGCGCCGGCCGCCCTGCTCGCATATCAGGCTGCGCTTGCCCAGCCGCTCAGCCCAATAGGGCGCCAGCGAGGTATGCGCCGACCCTGTCACCGGGTCTTCGTTGACCCCTACCCGCGGTCCAAACCACCGCGTCACGAAATCGAACCCTCGCCCCGGCGCGGTCACCGCGATACCACGCACATCGAACGCGCCCAATGCCACGAAGTCCGGTGCCAAGGGCTCCAGCAACGCCGCATCGTCGATCACCACCACATAATCATCGGTACGATAAACCGCCCGGACACTGTTCAGCCCCAGCGCCTCGAGTAACCCTTCGGGCACGTCGACCGCCACCGGCTGCTTGGCCGGAAAGTCCATCGCCAGCAACCCATCGCTGCCACGGCTGACCCGCAATTCCCCGCTGCGCGTATTGAACCGCAGCACCGCGGCCTGCTCGCCCAACTGCTCGAACAGCACCCAGGCCGCCGCCAACGTCGCGTGCCCGCACAAATCCACCTCGACGCTGGGCGTGAACCAGCGCAAGTCGAACGCCTCGCCATTGCGTACGAAATACGCCGTCTCGGAAAGGTTGTTCTCCTCAGCCACACGCTGCAGCGTCTCATCCGGCAGCCAACACTCCAACGGCACCACTGCCGCCGGGTTGCCACCGAACGGTGTGGCAGAAAACGCATCGACCTGGAAGATCTCGAGTTGCATGCAAAAGCTCCTCATGCCCGGCCTCAGGCCCGGCAGGTTCAGGGGAAAGGGTCAGGAACGGACCGGGGTCAGCACCGGCTCACCGGCAAAGAACGCCTGCAGGTTAAGGAGCACCAGGTTCACCGTATCCCGTGCCGCATCCGGTGATTGGCCGGCCACATGAGGTGTGAGTACGGTATTGCCGAGCACCTTGAGCGCATCGGGCACGGCAGGCTCGTCATCGAAGACATCCAGTGCGGCGCCTGCGATCGCACCTCGGCTCAGGGCATCGACCAGGGCCTGGGTATCGACCACGCTGGCCCGGGCGATGTTGACCAGATAGCCGTCCGGCCCCAACGCTTGCAGCACCTGGGCATCGACCAGGTGGCGGGTGGCATGCCCCCCGGGCGTCGCCACCACCAGGATATCCACGGCCTCGGCCAGGCTCGGCACGCTGTCATGCCAGGTGTAGGGCACGTCGCGACGCGGCGTGCGGCTGTGGTAGCTGATACTCATGTCGAAGCCCAGGTTCGCCCGCTTGGCGATCGCCCGACCGACCGCGCCCAGGCCAAGGATCCCCAGGCGCTTGCCGCTCACCGAAGGGCTGAGGACCCGGTTCCATTCCCCCCGGCGCGTGCTGGCATCGGCCCGTGGCACATCGCGCAGCAAGGCCAGCAGAAGCGCCAGGGCATGGTCGGCGACCGCTGCGGCATTGGCGCCGGCACCATTGGTCACGGTAATGCCGCGAGCCGAGGCGGCAGCCAGGTCGACCTGTTCGTAGCCGGCGCCGATCACACAGATGATCCTAAGCGCCGGCAAGGCTTCGATCTCGTTGGCCGTCAGGCCCAGCGGGCCGCGGGTCAGTACCGCATCGACCTGGGCACCGAAGCGCACGATGGCCTCGGCGCGCAATTGCGGCGACGGCGCGCGGATCAGCCGAAAACCGGCCTGCTCGAGTAGCGGCAAATAGTCATCGACGGTTTCCACCAGCACCAGAACGGTCTTGCTCATGCGCCCTCCGGCTCGTGTGCGAGAAGGGATTATGCGTGGGGACCGGCCAGTACAGTCAATGAGAATATTGGGCCATAACTGTACTGTATCGGTAGTCGACGTTTACTGAGCGAACGCCCGACCCAGGCCGCCCGGAACGCCGCTGCTGTCGGTTTCCTGCCAAGGGCCCTCGGGGCTCAGCGACCAGCTCCAGCCATTGTTCCAGCGGTAGTAGGTGCGCTGGCGATAGAAGGTGTTGGGCTTGTTTTCAAGCACATAGACGCCCATGCGCGGGTCCCAGTGGCTGGCGCCGCCCGGCGGCGGTGCGAAGCTGGCGGAGGTGCGCGGCATGGCCTTGGGCGCGCTGGCCGGTTTACTCGGCCGGGTGCTCGGCTGCCCGCTCGGCGCCGGCTTGATCACCGGCCCCTGGCGCGGCGGCGCGGTTTCGACCGGCGGCCACGGCTCGTCGCTTGGTTGTTGCACCGTACAGGCGGAAAGACCCAGTGCCAGGGTGATCAGGGTCAGACGGACGGCGCTGTTCATGCAAATGCTCTCTTATTGATCTGGGCTGTCGATAGTCAGGTGCTGGGCTGCCTCGGTATGGGTGGACAGCGGCGCGCTCTGGCCGATCCACTCGCCCCGGGTCGGTTGGCCGGCACGGGACACACGGGCAACCAGTTGGACCTCACTGAAGTCCGACAGTTTCATCTGCGGCATCATCGCATCGGCGTCGGACAGCTCCACCTCCAGCGGCAACTGAGCCACCGTCACGCGCTTGGCCGCAACGGGCATGGGCGGGCCATTGCTGGCACGGGCGAAGATGAACACCGTGTCGCCGGGCTTGACCTTGTCCTTGAGCTTGTCGGCCAGTGTCACCCGTACCTTCAGGCGAGCAGCCTCGGGCGCTGCCGCCGGTTTACCGCCCACCGCCTGCAGCCTTTCGGCGGCACGGTCGATGCCGCCCTGAAGCGCGGCGCGTGAAGCGTCGCCCTCGGGCAATTGCGCCAGCAGGCGCTGCCAATAGTCGATCGCCTCCTGGTAGCGCTCGCCCTCGAACGCGGCGATCCCGCGCAGACCAAGGCTGGTCACCTCCTTGGGGTCGGCCTTGAGCGCTTCGTCGGTCAGGGCCTGCACCTGCTCGCTGAACTGCTTGTTCGCGGCGAAATACAAGGCCTGGGCCCACTGGCCAAGCAACTCGGGCTGGCGACCGGCCAAGGCGACGGCGCGCTCGAAAATACGTGCGGCGTCGGCCGGGCGCTGCTCGGCCATGTAGGCGCGGCCAAGGAAGTACAGACCCTCTGCCGAGTCCGGCTGGGCCTGCACGGCACGCTCCAGGCGCGTGGTCATTTCTTCCATCGATTGCGGCGCCTGGGCGAACTCGCGGGTCAGCTCGACCTTGTCGACGGCGCCGAAATGCAGGTACAGCCCAAGGCCCATCGCCGGCACCAGGACCGCCGCCAGCAGCGGCAGCGCCTTGCCCAGATGGCCCTGGCGCGACGCCTCGGCGCCCTCGGTATCGGCCAACAGTTCACGGGCTGCCTCGTCACGCCCCTTGGCCAGCTGATCGGCATCGAGCACGCCGGCTTCCTGCTGGGCCGCCAGCTCGGCGACCCGCTCCTGGTACAGGGCGACATTGAGGGCAGTACGGTCTTCTTCCTGCTGCTGGCGGCGGCCGCGCAGGGTCGGGATCAGCAGGAAAGCCAGGGCGGCGAGCAACAGCAGGCCCGCGCTAAGCCAGAATTCAGTCATGGGTCTGTTCTTTATCCAGCAGTTTGGCGAGGCGCTCGCGTTCTTCAGGCGACAATTGCTCGGTCGAGGCCGCTACCGGCCCGCGACGACGGCGCACGATCAGCGCTAGCACCACGAAGCCCGAGGCCAGGAGGATGCCCGGGCCGAACCAGAGCAGCCAGGTGCGGCCGGTGAGCGCCGGCTTGTAGCGCACGAAGTCGCCATAGCGATCGACCATGAAATCGACGATCTGCTGGTTGCTCTTGCCTTCGCCGAGCATGCGGAAGATCTCCCGACGCAAGTCGGCTGCGATCGGCGCATTGGAATCGGCGATGTCCTGGTTCTGGCACTTGGGGCAACGCAGCTCCTTGGTCAGTTGCTGGTAGCGCTCGCGCTCGGCGTCATCGCGGAACTGGTAGGTATCGATGGCGGCCCGGGCCACACCGGCCACGCCCAGGACCAACACCGCCACTGCCAACCAGCGCCTCATGGCTTGGCCTCGTCGAGCAGGCCCTGGTACAGCGGCGCCAGTTGTTCACGCCAGACCGTGGCATCGACCACGCCCACGTGCTTGTAGCGGATGATGCCCTTGGCATCGATCAGGAAGGTTTCCGGTGCCCCATACACGCCCAGGTCCAGCCCAAGGCTGCCCTGCTCGTCACGGATGTTCAGCTGGTAGGGGTTATGGAAGTCGGCCAGCCATTTCAGCGCCGCGGCGTTGTCGTCCTTGTAGTTGACCCCGTGGATGACCACGCCCTGCTCGGCGAGCTGGTTCAGGTAAGGGTGTTCGACCTTGCACGACGGGCACCAGGTGGCCCAGACATTGACCAGTGCCGGGCGGCCCTGCAGGTCGGCCGGGGTGAGCGTGCGGTCGCCCTGGACCGAGGCCAGCGAGAAGGCCGGGAACGGCTTGCCGATCATCGCCGAGGGCAGTTCGTCGGGCTTGAGGAACAGGCCCTTGTAGAGGAAGACCGCCATCAGCAGGAACACCGCCAACGGCAACACCATGATCCAACGCTTCATGCAGTTGCTCCAGACATGCCCAGGACATCACGCACCCGGGCCTTGACCTTGACGCGATAGCGTCGGTCGAACGCCGCCAGGAAGCCACCCAGCGCGGTCAGCAGACCGCCCAGCCAGATCCAGCGGACATATGGCTTGATATGCACCCGTACCGCCCAGGCACCGTTGTCCAGGGGCTCGCCGAGGGCGACGTACAGGTCGCGGGTGAAGCCGGCGTCGATACCGGCCTCGGTCATCATCGACTGTTGCACGGTGTACAGGCGCTTCTCAGGGTGCAGCACGGTCACCTCGCGGCCGTCGCGGCTGATGCGCACGGTGCCCTTGTCGGAGATGAAGTTCGGCCCCTCGAAGTGCCGGGCGCCCTCGAACAGGAAGTGATACCCCCCCAGTTCCACGGTCTCGCCCGGCGCCATGCGCAGGTCGCGCTCGGCACTGTTGTTGCTCGACAGCACCACGCCCAGGGCACACACCGCCAGGCCCAGGTGCGCCAGGTGCATGCCCCAATAGCTGCGCGACAAGCCGCGCAAGCCCTTGGCGATGCCCTTGTGACGGGTCTTGTCGAGGATGTCGCGCACGCCCGCCAGTACCACCCAGGCGGCCAGGGCGAACGCGCTCAGGGCCGGCCAGTCGAAGTCGTCGACCAGCAGGCCAGCGACCGGCGCCAGCACCGCGCTGCCCAGCAGCACCGGGGTCAACATGCCCACCAGCCATTTGCCCGGGGTGTCCTTCCAACGCACAACCACGCCGATCCCCAATACCACCATCAGCAATGCCATCAACGGCAGGAACAATGCATCGAAGTAAGGCGGGCCGACCGAAAGCTTCGCCCCGGTCAGGGCATCGAGCACCAGCGGGTAGAGGGTACCGAGCAGAATCATGGACGCCGCCACCACCAGCACCAGGTTATTGGCCAGCAGCAAGGTCTCGCGCGACCACAGGGCAAAGCCCACCTGGCTCTTGACCACAGGGGCGCGCAGGGCGAACAAGGTCAGCGAGCCGCCGACCACGAACAGCAGGAAGACCAGGATGAACACGCCACGGGATGGGTCGGATGCGAAGGCATGCACCGAGGTCAGCACGCCGGAACGGACCAGGAAGGTCCCCAGCAGGCTCAGGGAGAAGGCAGCGATCGCCAGCAGCACGGTCCAGCTCTTGAATACCCCACGCTTCTCGGTGACCGCCAGCGAGTGGATCAACGCCGTACCTACCAGCCATGGCATGAAGGAAGCGTTTTCCACCGGGTCCCAGAACCACCAGCCGCCCCAGCCCAGCTCGTAGTAGGCCCACCAGGAGCCCAGGGTGATGCCGACGCCGAGGAAGGCCCAGGCGACGATGGTCCAGGGCCGCGACCAGCGCGCCCAGGCGGCATCCAGGCGCCCGCCCAGCAGGGCGGCGATAGCGAAGGCGAAGGCCACCGAGAAGCCGACGTAGCCCATGTACAGCATCGGCGGATGGACGATCAGGCCGAAGTCCTGCAACAGCGGGTTGAGGTCGCGCCCGTCGGTCGGTACCTGGGGCAACAGGCGTTCGAACGGGTTGGAGGTGATGATCAGGAACGACAGGAAGCCCACGCTGATCATGCCCATCACCGCCAGTACCCGGGCCAGCATCACCTGCGGCAACTGGCGCGAGAACACCGACACGGCGAAGGTCCACCCCCCCAGGATCAGCGCCCAGAGCAACAGCGAGCCTTCATGCGCGCCCCATACGGCGCTGAACTTGTAATACCAGGGCAAGGCGCTGTTGGAGTTGCTGGCCACATAGGCTACCGAGAAGTTGTCGGTCATGAAGGCATGGGTAAGGCAGGCGAAGGCGAACGCCAGGAAGGCGAACTGCCCCCACGCCGCCGGTCGTGCCAGGCTCATCCACAGGCTGTCGCCGCGCCAGGCGCCGAGCAACGGCACACTGGCCTGCACCACGGCAAAGCAGATCGCCAGGATCATCGACAACTGCCCGAGTTCGGGGATCACCAGGGCCGCATTCATGGCTTGGGCTCCGCGCCGGTGGCCGCCTGGCCGCTCTCCTTCAGGGCCTTGGTGACCTCGGGCGGCATGTATTTCTCGTCGTGCTTGGCCAGTACCTCGTCGGCCACCACCACGCCTTCGGCGTTGAGCTTGCCCAAGGCCACGATGCCCTGCCCTTCGCGGAACAGGTCAGGCAGGATGCCACGGTAGGTGATCGGCACCGACTTGTTGAAGTCGGTGACCACGAAGCGCACGTCCAGCGAGTCGGACGAACGCTGCACCGAGCCCTTCTCGACCATGCCGCCTGCGCGGATGCGGGTATCGAGGGGCGCCTCGCCATTGGCGATCTGGGTCGGGGTATAGAACAGGTTGATGTTCTGCTGCAGGGCGCTCAGGGCGAAGCCGACGGCGATGGCCACGCCGACCAGCAGGCCGAGGATGAGGAACAGGCGTTTCTTGCGCTGCGGATTCACTGGTTGTTCTCCCGGCGCAGACGACGCGCCTCTTCTTGCAGGTAGCGGCGGCGGGCCAGCAGGGGCGCTGCGACATTGAGCGCCAGCACTGCCAGGCAGATGCCATAGGCCGACCAGACGTACAAGCCATGGTGCCCCATGGCGAGGAAATCACCGAAGGATGCGAAACTCATCAGGCGGCCCTCCGACCCAGGCTGTTCAGTACTTCCTCCCGCACCCAGCTGGCACGGGCTTCGCGCTTGAGCACCTCGAGGCGCATGCGCACCAACAGCACTGCGCCGAAGAAGCAGTAGAAACCGAGCGCCGTCAGCAGCAATGGCAACCACATCTCAGCCGGCATGGCAGGCTTTTCGGTCAGGGTGAAAGTGGCGCCCTGGTGCAGGGTGTTCCACCACTCCACCGAATACTTGATGATCGGGATGTTCACCACGCCGACGATGGCCAGCACCGCGCAGGCCTTGGCCGCGCTGTTGCGGTTGCTGATCGCCTGACCCAGGGCAATGATGCCGAAGTACAGGAACAAGAGGATGAGCATGGAGGTAAGGCGTGCATCCCAGACCCACCAGCTACCCCAGGTCGGCTTGCCCCAGATCGCCCCGGTCACCAGCGCCACCGCAGTCATCCAGGCACCGATGGGGGCGGCGCATTGCAGGGCGACATCGGCCAGTTTCATCTTCCATACCAGCCCCACCACTCCAGCCACCGCCAGCAGCACATAGCACGACTGCGCCAGCATGGCGGCCGGCACATGGATGTAGATGATCCGGAAGCTGTTGCCCTGTTGGTAGTCCTGGGGCGCGAAGGCCAGCCCCCAGGTGATGCCGACCAACAGCAGAAGGACGGCGGAAACGGTCAGCCAGGGCAGCATGCGCCCACTGATCGCATAGAACCATTTGGGGGAGCCCAGCTTGTGGAACCACGTCCAGCTCATTTTCATCAGGGTACATCCAGGGTATTTGCCGGGCTTGGAAGCCCGAGACTCGTTATTCGCCGACGCTGATCTTCAGGCCGGCCGCGATCGCAAAAGGTGCCAGTGTCACCGCCAGGGCCGTCAGGCTGGCCAACCAGAGCAAATGGCCGGTGGCGGGCATATTCTGCAATGCCGCTTGCAAGGCGCCACTGCCCAGGATCAATACCGGGATATACAGCGGCAGGATCAGCAACGCCAGCAACAGGCCACCGCGTTTGAGACCGACGGTCAGCGCCGCGCCCACTGCGCCCAGCAGGCTCAGCACCGGTGTACCCAGCAGCAGCGAGCCCAGCAGTACCGGCAGGCAATTGGCGGGCAGGCCCAGCATCAGCGCCAGCAGCGGTGCCAACAATACCAGCGCCAGCCCGGAAAAGATCCAGTGCGCCAACACCTTGGCCAGCACCAGCATTGCCAAGGGGTGCGGCGACAGCACCCACTGTTCCAGCGAGCCGTCCTCGAAGTCGCTGCGAAACAGGCCGTCCAGCGACAGCAGCACGGCCAGTAACGCGGCCACCCAGACCAGGCCTGGCGACAAGGTTTGCAACAATTGTGTCTCAGGCCCGACCGCCAGTGGGAACAAGGCGACGACGATCGCGAAGAACACCAGCGGGTTGGCCAGCTCCGCCGGACGACGACATAACAGGCGCGCCTCGCGGCGCAGCAACAGGATGAATACGCTCATGCCGCCCATTGCCCCAGGTTCAGTTCGCGGTAGCCGGAGGGCTTGCGCTCGAGGTTGTGGTGGGTGGTCAGTACTACCGTCCCCCCCTGCTCGCAGTGGGCCGCCAGGTGTGCCTCGAGCTGGGCCACGCCCTGCTTGTCCAGGGCCGTGAAGGGTTCGTCCAGGATCCACAGCGGTGGGCTGTCCAGGTACAACCGGGCCAGGGCCACGCGGCGCTGCTGGCCGGCCGACAAGGTATGGCACGGCACATCCTCGAAACCCCGCAGGCCTACCGCAGCCAAGGCCTGCCAGATGGCCTCGGCACTGGCCGGCTGGTGCAGGGCGCACAGCCAGGCGAGGTTTTCCTCGGCGGTGAGCAGGTCCTTGATGCCGGCGGCATGGCCGATCCACAGCAGGATACTGGCCAGGGCATGGCGCTGCTCGGCCAGCGGCTGGCCGCCCAGCAGGATCTGCCCGGCCGTCGGCTGCATCAGCCCGGCCAACAGGCGCAGCAGGCTGGTCTTGCCGCTGCCGTTGGGGCCGCTGATCTGTAGCATGTCACCGGGCCGCAACTGGAATTCCAGGTGCTCGAAGAGCAATCGCCAGTCGCGCTCGCAGGCCAGGCCTGTGGCTTGTAGGTGAAGGGTCACGGTTTCGCCTTATACAGGTTGGGCCCAGGCTCGCTGCATGAAGGCGGCAGCGAACCTCGACCCAGTGTCTCAAGTCGCCCCAGCCACTGCCGTTATAGTGGCAATGGCGGACGGGCGGGCATTATTACATGCAACGTCCCGCTGCCAAGAGGGCTGGTCCGACAGGTTGTATACAATCATGACTGAAATCAATAGTCTCGGCGCACAAACCGTGCTGGGCCTGCAAGCCGGCAAGGCCGCGATGACCGGCGAATTGCTGCGTCTGCTACAGCCTCAGCCGGGCTTGATGGCACCCGGCGAGACCGCCCGGGTCGATGTATTGTCGTTGCGCCAGGTCGGCCAGGACTTCCAGTTGTTGCTGCGCCTGACCCTGGCCAACGGCAACCAGACCCAGCTGCAGGCCAGCGCCAGCCAGCCCCTGCCCCAAGGTAGCCAGGTAACCGTCACCCAGACCGAAGGCAACCGCCTTGCAATCCTCGTGCAGCAAGCCAATGCCGGCAACAGTGCGGCCCTCACCCGCCTCGATACAGCCCAGGTGCCGGTCGGCACCCTGTTGCAAGGCAAGGTGCTGACCAGCCAGGCCCTGCCGATGAATCCCGGCGAAGCGGCCAGCTTCCGTTCGCTGGTGAGTCTGCTCAACAGCCCCCAGGCCGGCGCCACCCTGACCATCGACAGCCCGAGGCCGTTGGCGGTGGGCAGCCTGCTCAGCGCCCTGGTACAGGGTGACCAGTCGCTGCGCTTCGTGCCTCTGGGCGGTCGCCAGGATCATCTGGCCATTACTCAAATGCTTGGTGCGCAGCAGAGCCGCCAGGCCTCGCTGCCGGGGTTGCTCGATGCCTTGCAACAACTGGCCCGCGCCCCGAACGGCAACGGCGATCTGCGGGTCAGTGCCGAACGCCTGCTGGCCAGCCTTCCTGAGGCACGGCAACTGGGCGACGCCAAGGCCGTGGCCCAGGCGCTGCAAAGCAGTGGCGCCTTCCTCGAATCGAAGCTGCTGGCAGGGCTGGCAAGCGGCGTGGCAACGGACTTGAAGGCGCAATTGATTCGCCTGGTGGCCCAGGCCATGCCTTCCCTCCCTACCGGGACGCCCTTCAACCCAGCGGTGGCCAATACGCTGGCGCAGGCCTTTCCCGGTATGGCCCGAGGCGCCTTGGGCATGCTCGAGCGCAATACGCCCAAGCCTCACCCCGGCGCATTCCCTCTACCCTCGCGGTTGCTGAAGAGCCTGGAAGAGGAAGGCGACCTGCAGCAGTTGCTGCGCCTGGCCGCCGCCGCCATCGCACGTCTGCAGAGCCATCAGCTGTCCAGCCTGCAGCAAACCGGCATCAACGAAAACGGCAACCTGCTGACCACCTGGCAGTCTGAAATACCAATCCGCCATGGCCAGGAATTCATACCCTTGCAGGTCAAGCTGCAACGCGAGGAAACGCCGGAGCAACAGGCCGACCCGCAACGTGAGCAACGCGATCCGCTGGCGTCGTTGTGGCGTCTCGAACTGGCATTCGACCTGCCACCGCTCGGCCCCTTGCAGGTCCAGGCACAGTTGAACCAGGGTCGGCTCTCGGGCCAGCTGTGGGCGCAGTTGCCCCAGACCGCGCAGCTGATCGAGCGTCAGTTGGGTGAGCTGCGCGAACGGCTGGTGGCCCGCGGCCTGGAGGTCGGCGACCTGGAGTGCCACCCCGGCACCCCGCCGCAAGGGGCACGCACACGCCTGGAACAACGTTGGGTGGATGAAAACGCATGAGCAGCAAGCAACCGCGCCAGGCCATCGCCCTGAGCTACGACGGCCAGCAAGCCCCGACTTTAAGCGCCAAGGGCGACGACGAACTGGCCGAGGTCATTCTTGCCATCGCCCGCGAACACGAGGTGCCGATCTATGAGAATGCCGAGCTGGTGCGGTTGCTGGCGCGCCTGGAGCTGGGGGAACAGATCCCCGAGGCGCTGTACCTGACCATCGCCGAGATCATTGCCTTCGCCTGGCAGTTACGTGGCAAGGTGCCTGCGGGCTTCGATGACGCACCGCCGCCCGAGCGCGACGTCACGCCCACGCAGCTGCGCCTGCCCTCATAGCGCGAAGCTCATTGATCTGACAGAAACCTGTAGGAGCGGCCTTGTGCCGCGATGGGGCGCAAAGCGGCCCTAATATCGGCCATGCCGGTTTCTCGGGCAAACCGTGCACATGAACTCAGGGCCGCTTCGCGCCCCATCGCGGTGCAAGGCCACTCCTACAAAGAGGTCGATGGATCGCTTCACTCGCTGCGATGCAGCTTGCTCATCAGCTCCGCTTCGGCCTGGGTCAGGCCGCAGGTGCGGGTCAGCTCCTCGACGCTGGCACCCATGCCCACCAGCTTGGCCGCCTGGGTGAAGGTCACGCTGTTGGGGTCGCGCTGCTCCAGTTGCTGGAGCTTGTCGGGCAACGGGGCGACCACCGCGCGCAATTCGTGGATCGCCTCGCCCATGCGCACGGTACCGTTCTGGTAGTCGTCCAGGCGCTTGGCCAGGTCCTTGATGCGCTGGTCACGCAGCGCATCGCCCTGGGCCTGCTGGGCGGCCAGCTCGCGCTGGCGCTTGCTGTAGTTGAGGAACAACCACAGGCTCAGCGCCCATAGCAGCGCCAGGAGAAGGACAGCAGCCTCGAAGATCAACTCAGATGTTCTCCAGCTCGGACCACTCTTCCTCGGTCATCATCTTGTCCAGCTCGACCAGGATCAGCAGCTCGCCATTCTTGTTGCACACGCCCTGGATGAACTTGGCCGACTCCTCGTTACCGACATTCGGCGCGGTTTCGATCTCCGATTGGCGCAGATAGACCACCTCGGCGACGCTGTCGACCAGGATACCGACCACCTGCTTGTCCGCCTCGATGATGACGATACGGGTGTTGTCGGTGACGTCGCTGGGCATCAGGCCAAAACGCTGGCGGGTGTCGATCACCGTGACCACGTTGCCGCGCAGGTTGATGATGCCCAGCACATAGCTCGGCGCACCCGGTACCGGCGCGATCTCGGTATAGCGCAGGACTTCCTGCACCTGCATGACATTGATGCCGTAGGACTCGTTGTCCAGACGGAAGGTTACCCACTGCAGGATCGGATCTTCGGAACCTTGTGCAGACGACTTTTTCATTCCCCTACCCCTTGAAATCCGCGCTCGGCGGTGTGTTCGGTCATTGGTGTTTGGCGTGCATCTGCTTGACGGCGCCGCTGGCGATCAACTCAGCCAGTTCGGCGACATCGAGCAAGGCACACATGTGTTCGATCACCGTGCCGGCCAGCCATGGGCGCTGCCCACGCTGGCTGCGCCACTTGATCTCGGCCGGGTCCAGGCGCAGGGAACGGCTGACCTGGTGCACGGCCAGCCCCCATTCATAGCCCTGGACGGAAATCACGTATTGCAGGCCCTGGCGGAAGTCCTCGCGGTAGCGGTCGGGCATGACCCAGCGCGCGGTGTCCAGTACCTTGAGGTTACCCGCCTGGCAGGTCAGGATGCCGAGGAACCAGTCTGGCTGGCCGAACAACGGAGTCAGTTCCTGGCCAGCCAGGCTGTAGATCGAACCCAGGCAGACCAGCGGCACGGCCAGGGTCAGGCCGGCGACATCGAACAACAGGCATTCGAACGGCTCGGCCGCCCAGGCCGGGCGCCCGTCGACAGTCTTGGGCGGCAGCACCGCGCCGGCTGATGGCAAGTGCACATCGACCAGGGGCGCCACAGGCGTGATCACCTCAGCTGCTTTTTCGGCCTCGCCCACGACCTCGGCGGACACCGGCTCAAGCTCGACGGGTGCCAGCACCGAGGGCAGGACCTTGGCCTCGGGCTCAGCGAATGGCCGCAGCATTACAGGGGCATGGGCTTCACGCAGGGCGTCCTGTGCCTGCTCCTGGCGAACCGCCTCGGCAAATTCGTCGCTGGGAGCCGCCTCGGCCGGCCCCGGGAGCGGGTCGAGTTCCTGCGTGGCCTCCTGGAGCAGACCATCGAGGTAGGACTGCAGGGCCAGTTGCGGCTTGGTGGTGGTTTGCCGTGCGGAATTCATCAGGCCACCTGCAGTGCCGATTGTTGGGTGAGCAGGTGCTTGAGCAGCGCCCGGTAAGCGATCAGGCCACGGCTCTTGCCATCGAACTGCGAAGGCGTAACCCCCGCCCGGCTCGCGTCGCGCAGGCGTGTATCAACCGGGATGTAACCCGGCCAGACCTGTTCGCCGTAGTTGTCGCGCAGCACCTTGAGGGTGCCCAGCGAGGCCTGGGTCCGCCGGTCGAACAGGGTCGGCACGATCTGGTAGGGCAAGGCCTGGCGCCGCGAGCGGTTGACCATGGCCAGGGTTCCAACCATGCGCTCGAGCCCCTTGACGGCGAGAAACTCGGTCTGCACCGGGATCACCAACTGCTGGCTGGCCGCCAGGGCGTTGACCATCAGCACACCGAGCAGTGGCGGGCTGTCGATCAAGGCGAAGTCGAAGTCCTGCCACAGCTGCGCCAGACTCTTGGCGATTACCAGGCCCAGGCCACTCTGCCCCGGCGACTGGCGCTCGAGCACTGCCAGCGCGGTGCTCGAGGGCAGCAACGAAATACGCTCGTCGCTGGTCGGCAGCAGCAGTTGCCCGGGCAGGCCCTCGGGTACCGAGCCCTTGTGCAGGAATAGGTCGTAGCAGCTGTGCTCCAGGGCGTCGGGGTTGTGCCCGAAGTAGCTGGTCATCGAGCCGTGGGGGTCGAGGTCGACCACGACCACGCGCTTGCCCGCCTCGGCCAGCAAGCCGGCCAAGGCGATGGTAGTGGTGGTCTTGCCGACGCCACCTTTTTGATTGGCTACTGCCCAGACTCTCATAGGACGACTCATGACTCGTTGATGACGCTGCCCGCTGTGGGAACCGGCTTCGCCGCCTCCCCGCAGGGACACGGTGCCAGAGAATTGACGAGTTATGGCCCCGCCACCGCTGCTGGCGTTGCCGGTGCACTTTGTGTGCCAGCACGGCGCAAAGCCGCATCTGGCGTGGCATTGGCGCTACCGGAACCGGTCAGGCTGCGACGCACCTCGAGGTTACGGGAAATCACCAGGACCACCCGACGGTTGCGGGCCCGGCCTTCGGCGGTGTCGTTGCTCGCCACCGGCTGGTACTCGCCATAGCCCACCGAGGCCATGCGTGCCGGGTTCACACCATTCATGGCCAGCAAGCGGACGATGCTCGCCGCGCGCGCCGACGACAGTTCCCAGTTGGTCGGATACTGGGCCGTGCGAATCGGCAGGTTGTCGGTGAAACCCTCCACGTGCACCGGATTGGCGAACGGCTTGAGGATGTTCGCCACCTTCTCGATGAGGTTGAAGGCCACGTCGCTTGGCATGGCATCGCCACTGCCGAACAACAGCGACGAGTTGAGCTCGATCTCCACCCACAGTTCGTTGCCGCGCACCGTCATCTGGTCGGACTTGATCAAATCGCCGAATGCCTCGCGCACGTCGTCGGCAATGCTTTGCAACGGGTCCACACTGCTCTGCGCCAGGCCCGCATCGGTCTGTTCGCTGTCCTTGACCAGTGGCTCGGCCGGCTTGATGGTCAGCGGGCGTTCGTCGCCGATGGGGATCGGCTTCATGCTGCGCTCGGGGTCGTTGAACACGCCGATCAGCGCCTGGGAAATGACCTTGTACTTGCCCTCGTTGATCGAGGAAATCGAGTACATGACCACGAAGAAGGCGAACAGCAAGGTGATGAAGTCGGCGTACGACACCAGCCAGCGCTCGTGATTCTCGTGTTCCTCGGTATGGCGACGACGGGCCATGGTCTACTCCATGAAGCCTTGCAGCTTCAGCTCGATCGAGCGTGGGTTCTCCCCTTCGGCGATCGACAGCAGGCCTTCCAGGAGCATCTCGCGATAGCGCGACTGGCGCAGGGCGATGGCCTTGAGCTTGTTGGCGACCGGCAGCAGGATCAGGTTGGCGCTGGCCACGCCATAGATGGTGGCGACGAACGCCACGGCGATGCCATTGCCCAACTGCGAGGGGTCGGCCAGGTTGCCCATCACATGGATCAGGCCCATGACCGCGCCGATGATGCCGATGGTCGGCGCGTAGCCGCCCATGCTTTCGAATACCTTGGCCGCCTGGATATCACGGCTTTCCTGGGTCAGGAAGTCGACCTCGAGAATGCTGCGGATGGCCTCCGGCTCGGCGCCGTCGACCAGCAGTTGCAAGCCCTTGCGCGCATAGGGGTCGGGCTCGGCATCGGCCACCCCTTCCAAGCCCAGCAGGCCTTCCTTGCGTGCGGTCAGGCTCCAGTTGACGACCCGGTCGATGCCACCGGGCAGGTCCACCCGGGGCGGGAAGAAGATCCAGCGCAGGATCTGCAAGGCCCGCTTGAAGGCCGGCAACGGCGACTGCAGCAGCGCCGCCGCCAGGGTACCGCCCAGCACGATCAGGGCCGCCGGGCCGTTGATCAAGGCGCCGACATGACCGCCCTCGAGGAAGTTGCCGCCGACGATGGCGACAAAGGCGAGGATCAGGCCGATCAGGCTCAGCACGTCCATCAGATGCACGCCTCGACCAGGTGCTTGCCGATTTCGTCCAGGCTGTACACCGCGTCGGCCAGGTTGGCCTTGACGATGGCCATGGGCATGCCATAGATCACGCAGCTGGCCTCATCCTGGGCCCATACGGTGCTGCCGCCCTGCTTGAGCAGACGTGCACCTTCACGGCCGTCGGCCCCCATGCCGGTGAGCACCACCGACAGCACCTTGTCGCCATAGGACTTGGCCGCAGAACCGAAAGTGATGTCCACGCATGGCTTGTAGTTCAGGCGCTCGTCGCCCGGCAGGATCTTCACCGTGCCTCGGCCGTCGACCATCATCTGTTTGCCGCCTGGGGCCAGCAAGGCCAGGCCCGGGCGCAACACATCGCCGTCCTCGGCTTCCTTGACGCTGATCCTGCACAATTTGTCCAGGCGCTCGGCGAAGGCCTTGGTGAAGGCTGCCGGCATGTGCTGGATGAGTACGATCGGCGCCGGGAAGCTGGCCGGCAGCTGGGTGAGCACCCGTTGCAGCGCCACCGGGCCGCCGGTGGACGTCCCGATGGCCACCAGCTTGTAGGGCTTGCGCTTGGGCGCGGGCGCGTGGCTGCTGCCCGCCGCGCTGCGCGTCACCGGGGCAGCCGGAACGGCGCTGCGGGCCGGCGATGCGCTGCCCAGGCTGCTGGCCGGGGCATGGCTGGCGGGTGCAGGCGTTGGCGTCGCGATGGCCGTGGCATAGCCGCCGAAACGACGGTTGCTGCGCGACAGGGTGTGGACCTTCTCGCACAGCAACTGCCTGACCTTGTCCGGGTTGCGCGAGATATCCTCGAAGTTCTTCGGCAGGTAGTCCACTGCGCCGGCATCCAGCGCGTCGAGGGTGACACGGGCGCCTTCATGGGTCAGCGAGGAGAACATCAACACCGGCGTCGGGCAGCGCTGCATGATGTGGCGTACCGCGGTGATGCCATCCATCATGGGCATTTCGTAGTCCATGGTGATGACATCCGGTCGCAGCGCCAGCGCCTGGTCGATCGCTTCCTTGCCGTTGGTCGCAGTACCGACGACCTGGATCGTCGGGTCGGCCGAGAGAATTTCCGAGACGCGGCGGCGGAAGAAACCGGAATCATCCACCACCAGGACCTTGACTGCCATAAACACTCCATTAGGCGGCGCCACCGCCAGGGTGCGCCACCGAAATCAATAACGCCGCGCGGCGTAACGCTTGAGCATGCTCGGTACGTCGAGGATCAACGCAATACGACCGTCGCCGGTGATGGTCGCACCAGACATGCCCGGGGTGCCTTGGAGCATCTTGCCCAGCGGCTTGATCACCACCTCCTCCTGCCCCACCAGTTGGTCGACGACGAAGCCGATGCGCTGGGTACCGACCGAGAGGATCACCACATGGCCCTCCCGTTGCTCCTCGTGCACCTGGTCCTGGACCAGCCAGCGCTTGAGGTAGAACAGCGGCAGCGCCTTGTCGCGCACGATCACCACCTCCTGGCCGTCGACCACGTTGGTGCGCGACAGGTCCAGGTGGAAGATCTCGTTGACGTTGACCAGCGGGAAGGCGAACGCCTGGTTGCCCAGCATCACCATCAGGGTCGGCATGATCGCCAGGGTCAGCGGCACCTTGATGACGATCTTCGAGCCCTGTCCCTTGGCCGAGAAGATATTGATCGAACCGTTGAGCTGGGCGATCTTGGTCTTGACCACATCCATGCCCACGCCACGGCCGGACACGTCGGAGATCTCGGTCTTGGTGGAGAAGCCGGGGGCGAAGATCAGGTTGTAGCAGTCCGACTCGCTCAGGCGCTCGGCGGCGTCCTTGTCCATCAGGCCCTTTTCCACGGCCTTGGCGCGCAGTACGTTCGGGTCCATGCCCTTGCCGTCGTCGGAGATCGACAACAGGATATGGTCGCCCTCCTGCTCGGCGGACAACACCACATGGCCGGTACGCGCCTTGCCGGAGGCTTCGCGTTCGTCGGGCATCTCGATGCCATGGTCGACGGCATTGCGCACCAGGTGCACCAGCGGGTCGGCCAAGGCTTCGACGAGGTTCTTGTCCAGGTCGGTCTCTTCACCGACCAGCTCCAGGTTGATTTCCTTCTTGAGCTGGCGGGCCAGGTCGCGGACCAGGCGAGGGAAGCGGCCGAAGACTTTCTTGATCGGCTGCATGCGGGTCTTCATGACCGCGGTCTGCAGGTCGGCGGTGACCACGTCGAGGTTGGAGACGGCCTTGGACATGGCCTCGTCGCCGCTGTTCAGGCCCAGGCGCACCAGGCGGTTACGCACCAGCACCAGCTCGCCGACCATGTTCATGATCTCGTCCAGGCGCGCGGTATCGACCCGCACGGTGGTTTCCGCCTCGCTGGCCACAGGCTTATCGCCAGCCGGTGCCACAGCGCGTGCCGGGGCCACGGGCTTGGCAGCGGCAGGCTTGGCGGCTGGGGCAGGCTCGGGTTTGGCGACCGGCTTGCTATCGGCCTTCGGTGCGGCGCTGGCGGCAGCGGGTGCGACAGGCGCCTGGGTGGCCAGCGCATCGCTGGAGAACTTGCCCTTGCCGTGCAACTGGTCCAACAGGGCTTCGAACTCGTTGTCGGTGATGTGCTCGCCGCCCGCCTCGGCAGGGGCTGCCGGGGCGGCAGGTGCGGCCGCACCCGCCAGCGCATCGGCGGCGAAGGTGCCCTTGCCATGCAGTTGATCGAGCAGCGCTTCGAATTCGTCGTCGGTGATTTCGTCGGATGCCGCAGGCGCCGAGGTGCTGGCCGCTGGTGTGGCAGCCACGACTTCAGGGGAGAACTGGCCCTTGCCGTGCAACTGGTCGAGCAGCGATTCGAATTCGGCATCGGTGATCTCGTCACCCTCGCCGCCCACGACCTCGCCCTGCATCTGCTCGGCGGCCTGGGCCTTGACTGCATCGAGGGAGTCGAGCAGCTGTTCGAATTCACTGTCGGTGATGTCCGGCTCGACCGCTGGCACTTCGGCCTCGGCCGCCACCGGCGCCTCGACGGCGGGCGCAGCGCTGTCGGCACCGGCAGGCTCGGCCAGGCGCGACAGCGCCGCCAGCAGTTCCGGCGTGGCCGGGGTGATGTCGCTGCGCTCGCGCACCTGGCCGAACATGCTGTTGACGGTATCCAGCGCTTCGAGGACCACGTCCATCAGTTCCGCATCGACCCGGCGCTCACCTTTGCGCAGGATGTCGAACACGTTCTCGGCGATATGGCAGCACTCCACCAGCTCGTTGAGCTGAAGGAAACCGGCGCCCCCTTTTACAGTGTGAAAACCGCGGAAGATCGCGTTGAGCAAGTCGGCATCTTCGGGTCGGCTTTCCAGCTCGACCAGCTGCTCGGACAATTGCTCGAGGATTTCGCCGGCCTCTACCAGGAAATCCTGGAGGATTTCTTCATCGGCGCCGAAGCTCATTGAACGTGCTCCTTAAAAACCCAGGCTGGACAGCAAATCGTCGACGTCGTCCTGACCGGACACGACATCTTCACGCTTATCGGCATGAATCTGCGGACCTTCACCCCGAGTCGGATGTTTTTCTTGATCTTTTTCAGCGCGCAGTTGCTGGTGGTCGTGTTCGATTCCGGCAAAACGGTCCACCTGGCTGGCCATCAGCACCAACTTGAGCAGGTTGCTCTCCACCTCGGTGACCAGCGCGGTCACGCGCTTGATCACTTGGCCGGTCAGGTCCTGATAGTCCTGGGCCAGGAGAATGTCGTTGAGGTGACCGGCAACCTTGCGGTTACCCTCGACGCTGTGCGTCAGGAAACTGTCGACGCGCTTGACCAGCTCGCGAAACTCAGGCGCTGCGACTTCCCGGCGCATGAAGCGCTGCCAGTCGGCGCTCAGGCTCTGGGCCTCGGCCGCCAGGTCGTTGAGCACCGGCGTGCCGGCCTCGACCAGGTCCATGGTCCGGTTGGCCGCGCCCTCGGTCAGCTTGACCACGTAGGACAGGCGCTCGGTGGCATCGGTGATCTGCGAGACTTCCTCGGCCTGCGGCATGCGCGGGTCAATCTGGAAGCTGACGATTGCACTGTGCAGCTCGCGGGTGAGCTTGCCGACTTCCTGGTACAGGCCACGGTCACGGGTCTGGTTCAGCTGGTGAATCAGCTGCACCGCCTCGCCGAACCGGCCGCGCTCGAGGCTCTCGACCAGTTCCTGGGCATGTTTCTTCAGGGTCGTCTCGAACTCCCCGAGCGATGTATTCATTTGCTCCATGGCGCCCCCTGACGTGACTCAGCCGTTGACGCGTTCGAAGATCTTTTCGATCTTTTCCTTGAGCACCTGGGCCGTGAAAGGCTTGACCACGTAGCCGTTGACCCCAGCCTGGGCGGCTTCGATGATCTGGTCACGCTTGGCTTCAGCGGTGACCATCAGCACCGGCATGCCCTTGAGACGGTCATGGGCGCGTACCTTGCGCAGCAGGTCGATGCCGGACATGCCAGGCATGTTCCAGTCGGTCACAAGGAAGTCGTAATGGCCGTTTTCCAGCATCGGCAGCGCCGTGGTGCCGTCGTCGGCTTCTTCGGTGTTGGTGAAGCCAAGATCACGCAACAGGTTCTTGATGATCCGCCGCATCGTCGAGAAGTCGTCAACGATGAGGATTTTCATGTCTTTGTTCAATTAGACCTCCAAGCAGTCTTTAACGCGCCCGGCCCCCGGGCGCGCGTTCAATCAATTCGGTACAACGTGCAACGACTGCGGCGAACCCTGGCTCAACGCGCCCGCCATTCTCCCAGGCGGCTGCGCAGGCGCGCCGCGCATTGGCTATGCAACTGGCTGACGCGCGACTCGCTGACCCCAAGCACCTCACCGATTTCCTTGAGGTTCAGCTCCTCGTCGTAGTACAGCGCCAGGACCAGGCGTTCGCGTTCCGGCAGGTTGGCGATCGCTTCGGCCAAGGCGGCCTGGAAGCGCTCGTCCTCCAGGTCCCGCGCCGGCTCCAGCTGGCCGCTGGCGCCATCCTCGTGCAGCCCTTCGTGCTCGCCGTCCTGCAGCAGGTCGTCGAAGCTGAACAGGCGGCTGCCCAGGGTGTCGTTCAAGATCCCGTAATAATCATCGAGACTCAATTGGAGTTCGGCAGCAACTTCATGATCTTTAGCGTCACGACCGGTTCTGGCTTCAACGGCACGGATCGCATCGCTGACCATACGGGTATTGCGGTGTACCGAACGCGGCGCCCAATCGCCCTTGCGCACTTCGTCGAGCATGGCGCCACGGATGCGGATACCGGCGTAGGTCTCGAAGCTGGCGCCCTTGCTGGCGTCGTACTTGTTGGCCACTTCCAGCAGGCCGATCATGCCCGCCTGGATCAGGTCCTCGACCTGCACGTTGGCCGGCAGGCGTGCCAGCAGGTGATAGGCGATGCGCTTGACCAGCGGGGCATAACGCTCGACCAGTTCATACTGGGCATCGCGCGCCGCCCTGCTGTACATCTTGTAACCACTCGCATTCATAGTACCGGCCCTGCACTGGTGGGTTGCACCAGGCGCTCGACGAAGAACTCAAGGTGCCCACGCGGATTGGCAGGCAGCGGCCAGCTGTCGACCTTCTGCGCGATGGCCTTGAAGGCCAGCGCACACTTGGACCGAGGGAAGGCCTCATAGACCGCCCGCTGCTTCTGCACCGCCTTGCGCACGCATTCGTCGTAAGGCACGGCACCGACGTATTGTAGGGCGACGTCCAAGAACCGATCCGTGACCTTGGTCAACTTGGCAAACAGGTTGCGCCCTTCCTGCGGGCTCTGCGCCATGTTGGCCAGGACGCGGAAGCGATTCATGCCGTAGTCGCGGTTGAGCAGCTTGATCAGCGCATAGGCATCGGTGATCGACGTCGGCTCGTCGCACACCACCAGCAACACTTCCTGGGCGGCACGGACGAAACTGACCACCGAATCGCCGATCCCTGCGGCGGTGTCGATCACCAGCACATCGAGGTTGTCACCGATCTCGCTGAACGCCTGGATCAGGCCGGCATGCTGCGCTGGCGCCAGGTGCACCATGCTCTGGGTCCCGGAGGCCGCCGGCACGATCCGGACACCGCCAGGCCCCTGCAGCAACACATCGCGCAGTTCGCAGCGCCCCTCGATGACATCGGCCAGGGTGCGCTTGGGCGAAAGGCCCAGCAGGACGTCGACGTTCGCAAGACCGAGGTCGGCATCCAGCAGCATGACCCGCCGCCCCAGGTCAGCCAGAGCCAGGGACAGGTTCACTGAAACGTTGGTCTTGCCGACGCCGCCTTTACCGCCGGTCACGGCGATCACCTGTACGGGATGCATGCTACCCATGTTTGTTCTTTACCTTGTCTCGGGGCCCAGGCCACACAAGGGGTTGGAAAGCGCCCCTTTCGTGTAGGTACTTTGCGATGTCCATTCGTCAACCCACACGCTTGCCAGGGTTGTGGTAGAGATCAGCGAACATGTCGGCCATTGCCTCTTCGCTGGGCTCGTCCTGCAGCTGCACACTGACCGCACGACTGACCAACTGGTGCTTGCGCGGCAAGTGCAGGTCGTCAGGAATGCGCGGCCCATCGGTCAGATAGGCCACCGGCAATTCATGACTGATGGCAAGGCTCAGTACTTCACCGAGGCTGGCCGTTTCATCAAGCTTGGTCAGGATGCACCCGGCCAGGCCACAACGCTTGTAGCTGTGGTAGGCGGCGGTGAGCACCTGCTTCTGGCTGGTGGTCGCCAGCACCAGGTAGTTCTTGGCGGCGATGCCGCGCCCGGCGAGGGTCTCCAGCTGCATGCGCAGGGCCGGGTCGCTGGCCTGCAGGCCTGCGGTATCGATCAGCACCACGCGTTTGCGCAGCAGTGGCTCCAGGGCCTGGGCCAGGGACTGGCCGGGGTCGACGTAGGTCACCGGTACATTGAGGATCCTGCCCAGGGTCTTGAGCTGCTCCTGGGCACCGATGCGGAAGCTGTCCATGCTCACCAGCGCCAGCTGCTGGGCGCCATACTTGAGCACGTAGCGTGCGGCGAGCTTGGCCAGGGTGGTGGTCTTGCCCATGCCGGCCGGGCCGACCATGGCGATCACCCCGCCCTCCTCGATCGGTTCCACCTCAGGCACCTGGATCATCCGCGCCAGGTGCGCCAGGACCATGCGCCAGGCCTGGCGAGGTTCTTCGATCTCGCCGGTCAGCTCGAGCACTTCGCGGGCGATGGGGCCCGACAGACCGATGCGCTGCAGGCGGCGCCAGAGGTTGGCCTGCTGCGGCTTGTTGCCCTGCAGCTGGCCCCAGGCCAGGGAGCCGAGCTGCACTTCGAGCAGCTCGCGCAGGCCCGAGAGCTCCGAGCGCATGGCATCGAACAGGCGCGGGTCGACCGATGCCGGGGCAGGCACGGCAGCCGGGGCCGGCGCATCGACATGGGGTTCGACCAGCGGTTCGGACGCGGTCAGCGAGAGGCCGGCGAACAATTGCCGGTTGCCTTCGTCACCTTCGTGGCGGCTGCTCAGCTCGGCCTGTGCGGTGGCAATGCGCGACTGAGTCTTGCGCAGTTCGTCCTCGAGCTCGATGTTCGGCACTCGCGGAGCCAGGGCAGACAGCTTGTAGTCCAGCGCGGCCGTCAACTCGACACCGCCGGCGATGCGCCGGTTGCCGATGATGGCGGCGTCGGCGCCCAGCTCATCCCGGACCAGCTTCATGGCCTGACGCATATCGGCGGCGAAAAAACGCTTAACTTGCATAACCCACTACCTCAGCCATTGGGGCCCACGGTGGCAACGATGGTGACTTGCTTGTTGTCAGGTATTTCCTGATACGCCAGAACATGCAAATTCGGTACAGCCAGGCGGCCGAATCGCGACAGCATGGCGCGGATCGGGCCGGCGACCAGGAGGATGGCCGGCAGGCCTTGCATCTCCTGGCGCTGGGCCGCCTCGATCAACGAGCGCTGCAGCTTCTCGGCCATGCTCGGCTCCAGGAGAACACCGTCTTCCTGGCCTTGCCCGGCCCTTTGCAGACTATTGAGCAAAATCTGTTCCAACCTTGGTTCCAGGGTGATCACAGGAAGCTCCGACTCAACGCCGACAATGCTTTGCACGATGGCGCGACACAATCCGACGCGCACTGCCGCGACCAACGCGGCGGTATCTTGACTCTTGCCGGCATTGTTGGCGATCGCCTCAGCGATACTGCGGATGTCACGTACCGGAACCTGCTCGGACAGCAACGCCTGCAGGACCTTGAGCAGGCCCGACAAGGAAATGACACCCGGCACCAGTTCTTCAGCAAGTTTAGGCGAACCCTTGGCCAGCACCTGCAACAATTGCTGGACCTCTTCATGGCCGATCAGTTCATGGCAATGCTTCTGCAGGATCTGGTTGAGGTGGGTGGCCACCACGGTACTGGCATCGACCACGGTGTAACCCAGCGACTGCGCCTGGGCACGCTGGCCGACGTCGATCCATACCGCCTCCAGGCCGAACGCTGGGTCGCGCGCGGCGATGCCGTTGAGCGTCCCGAACACCTGCCCTGGGTTGATGGCCAGCTCACGGTCCGGGTAGATCTCGGCTTCGGCGAGGATCACCCCCATCAGTGTCAGACGGTAGGCACTGGGCTGCAGGTCGAGGTTGTCGCGGATGTGCACGGTGGGCATGAGGAAGCCCAGGTCCTGGGACAGCTTCTTGCGCACCCCCTTGATCCGCGCCAGCAACTGCCCGCCCTGGTTGCGATCGACCAGCGGGATCAGGCGGTAGCCCACTTCCAGGCCGATCATGTCGATGGGAGTCACGTCATCCCAGCCCAGCTCCTTGGTTTCCAGGGCACGTTGCGGCGAGGGCAGCAGGTCCTGCTGGCGCTGCGCTTCTTCCTGGGCCTTGAGCTTGGCCTGCTGCTGCTTGCGCCAGACCAGGTAGGCGCCGCCAGCGGCCAACCCGCCAAGGCCGAGGAAGGCGATGTGCGGCATGCCCGGGACCAGACCCATGACAATCATCAACGCCGCCGATACAGCCAGGGCCTTGGGCGAATCGAACATCTGCCGGTTGATCAGCTTACCCATGTCCTCGGAGCTGGAGGCACGGGTGACCATGATCGCGGCGGCGGTGGACAGCAGCAGCGACGGCAGCTGCGCCACCAAACCGTCACCGATGGTCAGCAGGGCGTACACCTTGCCAGCCTCTCCGGCGGGCATGCCATGCTGCAGCATGCCGATGAGCATGCCGCCGATGAGGTTGATGAACAGGATCAGCAGGCCGGCGATGGCGTCACCGCGCACGAACTTGCTGGCACCGTCCATGGAGCCGTAGAACTCGGCTTCCTGGGCGACCTCGGCACGTCGTGCCTTGGCCTGCCCCTGGTCGATGAGGCCGGCGTTGAGGTCGGCATCGATGGCCATCTGCTTGCCGGGCATGGCGTCGAGGGTGAAGCGCGCGCTGACCTCGGAGATACGGCCGGCACCCTTGGTCACCACGACGAAGTTGATGATCATGAGGATGGCGAAGACCACGGCACCGACAACGTAGTTGCCGCCGATCACCACCTCACCGAAGGCCTGGATCACCTTGCCCGCGGCCTGATGGCCTTCGTGGCCGTGAAGCATGACCACCCGGGTGGAGGCGACGTTCAGCGCCAGGCGCAGCAGCGTGGCCACCAGCAGGATCGTGGGAAACGCGGCGAAGTCCAGCGGGCGCAAGGCGTAGACGCACACCAGCAGGACCACGATCGACAGGGCGATGTTGAAGGTGAAGAAGACGTCGAGCAGGAAAGGTGGGATGGGCAACATCATCATTGCCATCATCACCAGCAGCAACAGCGGCACGCCGATGTTGCCCCGGCCGAGGCCGGCCAGGTTGTTTCGGGCGCTGTTGATGAGCTGGGTGCGATCCACCGGGAGTCCTCTATGAAGCAAAACTTTGACGCAATTGGGCGGTTTGGCGGTGGCTTTGCAAGAAGCCTTCCAACTTTGGGTTTAAGACGGCAGGGTTTGTCTTGAGGTAGGCGGCGCCAGCTCGCGATGCGCCGCGCGGGCGGCGCTGGATATCACAGGCGCTGATGCCCTATCGCCCTACACCTCATTCATCCCGCCGCAGATCAGGCGGAATCGGCAGGTCAGGCTTGAGCGGCTCCGGCGCCTTGCCCTTACCCGCCCGGTACTGACGAATCTGGAACACGTAGGCCAGCACCTGCGCCACCGCCAGGTACAACCCCGCCGGGATCTCCTGCTCGAGCTCCGTCGAGTAGTAGATCGCCCGCGCCAGCGCCGGCGACTCGAGAATCTGCACCTTGTGCTCGACCCCGATCTCGCGGATCTTCAAGGCGATGAAGTCGGTCCCCTTGGCCAGCAACAACGGCGCCACCCCACCCTTCTCCGGGTCGTACTTGAGCGCTACGGCATAGTGCGTGGGGTTGGTGATGATCACATCGGCATCCGGCACCGCCGCCATCATCCGCCGCTGCGACACCTCCCGCTGCAACTGGCGGATGCGCTGCTTGACCTCCGGCTTGCCCTCCGAGTCCTTGTACTCGTCGCGCACCTCCTGCTTGGTCATCTTCAGCTTCTTGTGCGTCTGCCACAGCTGGAACGGCACGTCCACCGCCGCGATCAGCAGCAAACCCGCCGCCATCCACAATGCACTCCAACCCACCACCTGGGCACTGTGGATGATCGCCTGTTCCATCGGCTCCTTGGCGATCGCCAGCAACGCCTGGCGGTCGTTGGCCAGCACCAGCAGTGCCACCACGAGGATCACGAAAAACTTGGCCAGGGCCTTGAGCAGCTCGGTCAGCGAGTTCATCGAAAACATGCGCTTAATCCCCGAAAGCGGGTTCATGCGGCTGAACTTCGGCTGCAACAGGCTCCCGGAGAACAGGAACCCGCCCAGGGCGACCGGCGCGATGAGGGCGATCACGAACAACAGGATCAGGACCGGCTGAACGGCCCAGATCGCCATCTTGCCCGAGGTGAGCAGAAACACGCCCATGGCGCTTTCATCCACCAGCACTTCGCGGGGCAGGCTGAAGTTCAGGCGCATCAGGTCCAGCAGTGTCTCCCCCAGGTAGCCGCCGAACGCCAACAGCCCGCCGGCGCCGCCCAGGGTCACCGCCACGGTGTTGAGCTCCTTGGAGCGGGCGATCTCGCCCTTCTCGCGCGCATCGCGCTTGCGCTTGTCCGTGGGTTCTTCTGTCTTGTCCTGACCGCTTTCGCTCTCTGCCATGTTCAGCGCGCCCGTGCCAGTTCACGCAGCCATTGCAGCGCTTCGCTGGCCAATGCCTGGTAATGGGAAAGGACATCGGCGAGGCCGACCCAGAAGATGCCCATGCCCAGCACCAGGGTCAGCGGGAAGCCGATGGAGAAGATGTTCAGTTGCGGCGCCGCCCGGGTCATCACGCCGAAGGCGATGTTGACCACCAGCAGCGCCGTGATCGCGGGCAGGATCAGCAACAGCCCTGCGCCGAATACCCAGCCCAGGCGCCCGGCCATCTCCCAGAAATGATTGACCACCAGGGCATTGCCCACTGGCAGGGTGGTGAAGCTTTCGGTCAGCACCTCGAACACCACCAAGTGGCCATTCATCACTAGGAACAGGATGCTCACCAGCATGGTCATGAACTGGCTGATCACCGCCACGTTGACGCCGTTGGCCGGGTCGACCATGGACGCGAACGCCATGCCCATCTGCACCGCGACGATCTGCCCGGCCACCACGAAGGCCTGGAACAGCAACTGCAGCGCAAAGCCGAACAACGCACCGACGATGATCTGCTCCCCGCACAACAGCACGCCACGCAGGCTCAGCGGGTCGATCTCGGGCAACGGCGGCAGGCCTGGGACGATCACCACCGTGATCGCCAGGGCCACGTACAGGCGAATGCGCATCGGCAGCATGCGCGTGCCGAAGATCGGCATGGTCATCAACACCGCGGCCACCCTGAACAGCGGCAGGATGAAGGTGGCGACCCAGGTGCCGATCTGCGTGTCGGTCAGCTCCAGCATGGGGGCCTCAACCGATCAGCTGCGGGATGCTGGTGTACAGGCCAATGAAGTACTCCATGAACTTCTGCACCAGCCAGGGCCCGACGACGATCAGCGTCACCAGCATCACCAGCAGGCGCGGCAGGAAGCTCAGGGTCTGTTCGTTGATCTGCGTGGCGGCCTGGAACATCGCCACCACCAGGCCGACCAACAGGCTTGGCACCACCAACACCGCGACCATCAGGGTGGTCAGCCAGAGGGCATCGCGAAACAGGTCTACGGCCACTTCAGGTGTCATGCAAGGCTCTCCTTGGCGGCGTCACACGCCACCGAAACTGCCGGCCAGGGTACCCATGATCAGCGCCCAGCCATCGACCAGCACGAACAGCATGATCTTGAACGGCAGCGAGATGATCAGCGGCGACAGCATCATCATGCCCATGGCCATCAGCACACTGGCCACCACCATGTCGATAATCAGGAACGGGATGAAGATCATGAAGCCGATCTGGAATGCGGTCTTGAGCTCCGAAGTGACGAACGCCGGCACCAGGATGGTCAGCGGCGCCTGCTCGGGGCTGGCGATGTCGGTGCGCTTGGACAGGCGCACGAACAGGTCCAGGTCGCTCTGCCGGGTCTGCGCCAGCATGAAGTCCTTCAACGGCCCCTGGGCCTTGTCGATCGCCTGCTGGGCGGTCAGCTGTTCGTTCAGGTAGGGCTGCAGGGCATCCTGGTTCACCCGGTCGAACACCGGCGCCATGATGAACAGCGTCAGGAACAACGCCATGCCGGTGAGCACCTGGTTCGAAGGCGTCTGCTGCAGGCCCAGGGCCTGGCGCAGGATGGAGAAGACGATGATGATGCGGGTGAAGCTGGTCATCAGGATGACGAACGCCGGGATGAAGCTCAGCGCCGTCATGATCAGCAGGATCTGCAGGCTGACCGAATATTCCTGCTGCCCGTCCGGCCCGCTGGACAGGGTGATGGCCGGCACCGACAACGGGTCGGCGGCCACCGCCAACGGCGCAGCCAGCAGCAGCGCGAGCGGCAACAAGGTGCTCAACAGGATGCGCAGAGCGCCACTCATCACGTCTTGTCCTTCTGGTCCTTGCCCATCAGCTCGAGCAACCGCTGGGCGAACTCCGGCGTGGCCGGGCGGGCACCGGCGGGCACCTCCACGGGTTCTGCCAGCACATGCAACGCCTCGATGCTGCCGGGGGTATGGCCGATGAGGATCTGCTCCTTGCCCACCTGCACCAACAGCAGGCGGTCACGCGGGCCGATGGCGCGGCTGCCGACGATCTCGATGACCTGGGTGCCACGGGGCGCTGCGCCCTGCATGCGGCGCAGCAGCCAGGCGAGGAAGAAGATCAGGCCGACCACCAGCAACAGGCCGAAGACCATCTGCGCTAGCTGCCCTCCCAGGCTGCCAGGGCTGGCCGGCGCCGGCGCGCCCGTCTGGGCCGCCGCGATCACCGCCTCGCTGGCCAGCAACGTACCGAGGGCCGTCAGGCCCCGCATCGCGCCCTTCACTCAGCGCAGCTTCTTGATGCGTTCGCTGGGGCTGATCACGTCGGTCAGGCGGATGCCGAACTTCTCGTTGACCACCACCACTTCGCCATGGGCGATCAGGGTGCCGTTGACCAATACGTCCAGCGGCTCGCCGGCCAGGCGGTCGAGCTCGATCACCGACCCCTGGTTGAGCTGCAGCAGGTTGCGGATGCTGATCTCGGTGCTGCCCACTTCCATGGAGATGTTCACCGGGATATCCAGGATCACGTCCAGGTTCGGCCCTTCGAGGCTGACGTTGTCGCTGGGCCGCGGGGAGCTGGCGAACTCTTCCATGGGCAGGCGACCCGCGCCCGGCTTGCCGCTGTCGGCCGCCAGCAGCGCGTCGATGTCGGCTTGGCCGGCGTTGCCGGTTTCCTGCAGGGCAGCCGCCCACTCATCGGCCAGGGCCTGTTCCTCCGGGGAGGTGATCTCGTTTTCGTTAGCCATGATGTCCTCGACAGGCATTCAATTCGGAAATAGCGACCGGCACGCCGTCAGCGGCGTTCGATCGGGTCGATGATCTGCAGCGACAAGGTGCCCTTGTGCGAGCCCAGGCGCGCCTTGAACGACGGCACGCCGTTGGCCCGCAGCACCAGGTGCTCGGGCAGCTCGACCGGGATCACATCGCCCGGCTGCATGTGCAGGATGTCGCGCAGCTTCAGCTGGCGACGGGCCACGGTGGCCGACAGCGGCACGCTGACGTCCAGCACGTCCTCGCGCAGGGCCTTGACCCAGCGTTCGTCCTGGTCGTCCAGGTCGGACTGGAAGCCCGCATCGAGCATCTCGCGCACCGGTTCGATCATCGAGTACGGCATGGTCACGTGCAGGTCCCCGCCACCGCCGTCCAGCTCGATGTGGAACGTCGACACCACCACCGCCTCGCTGGGGCCGACGATGTTGGCCATGGCCGGGTTGACCTCGGAGTTCATGTACTCGAAGTTGACCGGCATGATCGCCTGCCAGGCTTCCTTGAGGTCGACGAAGCACTGGTCCAGGACCATGCGCACCACCCGCAACTCGGTCGGGGTGAACTCACGCCCCTCGATCTTGGCGTGCCGCCCGTCGCCGCCGAAGAAATTGTCCACCAGCTTGAACACCAGCTTGGCGTCGAGGATGAACAGCGCGGTACCACGCAGCGGCTTGATCTTGACCAGGTTCAGACTGGTCGGGACATACAGCGAATGCACGTATTCGCCGAACTTCATCACCTGCACGCCACCGACCGCCACGTCGGCGGAACGACGCAACAGGTTGAACATGCTGATGCGAGTGTAGCGGGCGAAGCGCTCGTTGATCATTTCCAGGGTCGGCATGCGTCCGCGGACGATCCGGTCCTGGCTGGTCAGGTCATAGCTCTTGACGCCGCCGGGTTCGCTGGCGCTTTCGGTTTGTACCAGCCCATCGTCGACGCCATGCAAGAGGGCGTCGATTTCATCCTGGGACAGCAGGTCCTGCACGGCCATCTGGGGCTCCTACTGCAATACGAAATTGGTGAACAGCAGCTGGTCGATGACCGGCTTGCCGACTTCCTTCTGCGCCACTTCCTGGACCACCGCGGTAGCCTTCTGGCGCAGCATCTCCTGGCCCACCGAACTGGCAGCCAGGGTGTCGAAGCCTTGACCGGAGAACATCATCACCAGGTTGTTGCGAATGACCGGCATGTGCACTTTGAGCGCATCCAGGTCGGCCTGGTTGCGACCTTGCAGAGTGATGCTCACCTGCATGTAGCGCTGGCGCCCGTTCTGGTTGAAGTTGACCACGAAGGCCGGGGCCAGGGGTTCGTAGATCGCCGCGGGCTTGGCGTTGGCCTGGGCAGGGTCGGCCGCCGGGGCCGACTCGCTCTTGTGCATGACGAACCAGGTGGCGCCCACGGAGAGACCGACCGCCAGGAGCAGGGCCAACACCAACAACAGGATCAGCTTGAGTTTGCCTTTTGTGGCGGGGTCTTTGACTGCTTCGCTTTTCGCCATGCCAATAATCCGTCGTCCATCGGGGTTTCAGGGAGGATGACGGGGGTTGAGCAAGTGTTATGCCAGATTTGATACGGCGCTTGTCCGGCAGATGGCAGATCCGGCCCCATCGCCGGCAAGCCGGCTCCCACAGGTACGGTGGCGCCTCCGAAAACAGCGCTGGACAGGTGGGAGCCGGCTTGCCGGCGATGAGGCCGGTCAGAGCCGGAAAGGAATGTCAGGCGTAGTAGTCCACCGCACTGTCGCCGATGACCACCTGCGGCTCGATCGGCCGTGACGCCTCGGCCACTTCACCCTCCTCGCCGCCCCCGGCCATGGCACGCCGCGCCGCGACGCCCGAGAGGTTCGAACCGTCCTGCTGCCCCGCCTGTTGCTGCTGCCCACGGGACTGGTCGGCGACATTCACGTCCGGCTGCGCCAGGCCTTGCTGGGCGAACAGTTCGCGCAGGCGATGCACCTGGCTGTCCAGCGCGTCGCGCACGCCGGCATGGCCGCTGATGAAGGTGACCTGGGTGGATTGGTCCGTCGCCACATTGACGCGGATGTCCAGGCGGCCGAGCTCGGCGGGCTCGAGCTGGATATCGGCGGATTTCAGGTTCTGGCTGGACAGGTACATCACCCGGTTCACCAGCCCTTCGGCCCAAGCGTTCTGGTGCATCGGCAACGGCTGGTGCAGCGGGCTGGTCGGTACGGCGTTGGCGGTTTTCGGTGTGGCGGCCTGGGTCAGGCTGGCCAACCGGTCGGCGAAGTCATCGACGCGGGTGTCGCTGCCGGCTCCCTTGATGTCCTTCAGGCCATCTTCGAGCAGTTCGCCGAACGCCTTGTCGCCCGGCTGCGACTGGCCACGCTCGGCGTCCACCGGGTCGACCAGGTTCGCCAAGGTATTGACGGCGGCCTGGCCGTCCTCGGCCTGGGCGGCATTGTCTGGGGAGGCGGCATGGGTGGACGTCGTACCCTTGGCCTGGGCGCTGTGCTCCAAGGCCAGGCGCAAGGTCGGCAGGTTGGCCAACGGGTCGGCCTCGGGATCGAACGGCTCAGCGCTTGCCTCTTCTTCGGGCAAAGGCTCGGCAGGTGACTGGACGGCCGCCTGCAACACAGGCGCCACCGCTTCGGCCTGGGCCTGGATCAACTGCGCACCGGGTTGCGCGTCGGTGACCTGGCCGGCCACTAGGTTGGCATCAAGAGGGCTGCTATCGCCAGCGCCTTGCGTCTGTTCGGAAGCTGGCAAGGTATTGCCGGCTTCGGCAACCGGTTGCGCTTCCTTCGGCTGCTCCTTGCCGCCGGCGGCGTCGTCGCGCGCGTCCTTCGGCTTGGCCTGGGCCGCCTTGTCATCGCCCCCTTGGCGCGCCATCACCTGGCCGAAGCCATCCCCCGCCTGATTGCCCGCCGATTGCGGCTTGTCGGCCGTCGCGACACTGCCGCGTGACGGCTTGGCCAGGGCATTGGCTTGCAACAGTGGGTTGGGTGCGACAGGCATTGAAAGGTCTCCGCGCCGGAAATCGTGAAAATCGTCCAGGCAAAGACAGGCAAGACTCGCGCCAGGTTTGCTCAGCCGGCGGAAATACGTTGTTGCTCACTGCGATAGAAGCGTTGCACCTCCAGGTATTCCTGGTCGATGCGGTTGATCAGGTCCTCGATTCCATACAAAGGTCGCTGCCGCACCCGCTCCTCGAGCTGGCGGCACAACTCGGCGAGCCCGACCGCCCCCATGTTGCTGCTGCTACCTTTGAAGCTGTGCGCGGCCTGGCCCAGCTCCTCGGTGCTCTTGGCACCATGCAGCTGGTTCAGGCGTCGCTCGGAGTCTACGAGGAAGGTTTCCAGCAATTGCAGGTAACCATCCTCCATGACCTCTTGAAGATCCGCGAGGACCTTCTGGTCGATATGCATGTCAGTCACTTGTTCACTCCCTTGATCAAGCTCGATCGTACCTGCCTGGGCAGGGCCCGCGCCGAACACCTACCAGCAGAATACCACTCGTGCGCAACGACCGCCTTCCAGCCATTCGGCGCCCTGGCAGAGGCTGCGGACCAATTGTACGCCCCGCCCGCTCAACCCATGTTCCGCTGGGTGGCGGGACAACACCCGTGTCACGTCGAAACCTGCGCCACTGTCGCGTACTGCTACTGTCAGACGGCCGCCTGCAGGCAAGGGTTCAACTTCCAGGTCGATGCGTACGAAGCCGTCCAGCGCTTGCCCCAGGCGCAGGTTGCGCTGGCGGTAGTACTCGGCGAACCCCTGGGCATCGTGCTTGAGCCGTGAATCCAGGCCCAGCACCCCATGTTCGAGTGCATTGGTATACAGCTCGCTGAGGACGGTATGCAAGAGCCCACTGCTTGGCCGCAGGCCGTGGATTTCCTGCAACAGTTGTACTAGGTATGGCACGGGATTGAAACGTTTCAAGCTCTCGGCCTGCAGCTCGAAATGCAGCGACCAGTTCAAAGGGCTGCCATGGCCATTGTCAGCGTAGCCCGTCGGCACCGGCACCTGCCGTTGCGGCTCGATCATGGCGATGTCGCACAGGCTGATATCGTCTCGCCGGCGCCCACCGAAACGTTCCAGGGCGCGCATGACATCGTCGAGCAAGCACGCAGGATCATGACTTCCTGCCAGAACCGCCTGCAAGCCCGATACACCGAACAACCGGTCCTGATCGTCACAGGTGTCGACCACGCCGTCAGACAGCAACAACAGCCGCTCGCCGACTGCCAACGGCAACACCTCGGTACTGTCGTCGAACCGCTCCGGCGCCAGGATCCCCAGCGGCAGGTGGCGGGATACCAGGGAGGCCATCACCTCACCGGTGGCCGACAGGTGATAGGCGTCCGGCATGCCACCGCTCCACACCTCCACCCTGCCGCGCTCGAAGCTCAGGTTGAGCATCACTGCGCAACAGAACATGTCCACTGGCAGGATGCTCTTGAGCTTGGCGTTCATCTCGCGCAGCGTGTGCGCCACACCATAGCCCTTGGCGCTCATGCCATAGAACACTTCAGCCAGCGGCATCGCGCCGATCGCCGCAGGAAGGCCATGGCCGGTGAAATCGCCGAGCAGCACCTGCATATCACCGCAAGGGGTATAGGCAGCCAGCAGCAGGTCGCCGTTGAACAAGGCGTAGGGCGATTGTCGGTAACGAATGTTGGGCGCACGCAGGCAACCGGAGTGCGCCACCTTGTCGAACACAGCCTTGGCTACGCGCTGTTCGTTGAGCAGGTGATGGTGATGCCGGGTGATCTGGTCGCGTTGCTCCAGTACCGTGGCATGCAGGCGACGCAAGCGGTCCATGGCGCGGATCTTGGCGCCCAGGATCACGGCGCTGTAGGGCTTGGCCATGAAATCATCGCCGCCGGCCTCCAGGCAGCGCACCAGGGCGTCTTCTTCGTTCAACGAGGTCAGGAAGATGATCGGCACGAAGGCCTCGCCGGCCAGCGCCTTTATCCGCCGCGCCGCTTCGAAGCCGTCCATGACCGGCATCAGCGCGTCGAGCAACACCAGGTGGGGGCGCTGTTCGGCGAACATCGCCACGGCCTGCTCGCCGTTCTGCGCGGTGAAGACTTCATGCCCCTGACGCCGGACGATCTGCGCCAGCAGTAGCCGGTCCGCCGCGCCATCCTCGGCAATCAGCACGCTCAGCGCCCGTTCGGCCGGCATGATGGGCTCAGCTGATATCGAACAGTTTTTCGAAGTTGGAGATGGCGAGGATCTTGCGCACGTCAGGGCTGGTGTTGATCACGCTGATGCAGGCATCTTCGCCGCCTTCGTGGTCACGCAACAACAGCAGCATGCCCAGGGCGGAGCTATCGAGGTAGGTGGCATCCTTGAGGTCGACGACCACCGAGTCCGGACGCACAGGCTGGCGTTCGTAGGCATTGCGAAATTCTTGGTGCCTGCCGAAATCGAAACGGCCCTTGACCTTGATCGTCAGTTTTTTCTCGTCCTTTGAAAAATCGGACTCCACAGCCATGCCAGCGATTCCTTCGATGAAGATGGCGAATACGATCCTAGAAGGTTTAGCAGCCCGGCCCGGAGCCTGCAAGTTGGGTTTGCGGGGGCCTTGCAGACCCCATCGCGGGACAAGCCCGCTCCCACAGGTTGTACTGTCCGCAAAAAGTTGGGTGCCTTCATCCAGGCTCGGCGCTTCACCTTGCCTGTGGGGCTTGTCCCGCGATTGGGCCGAAACGCGTTACAGATGCCGCTCGCGCGGCAGGCGCTGGGACAATTCATCCAGCAACTTCTGCTCGCGCTTGTCCTCGGCACGCCGGGCCTCGTCCTGGTAGCGCTGCACCAGCTTGCGCAGCCCCTCTACGCGGGCGTGAGCCTGCTGCCAAGTGTCTCGGGCATTGTTGAGGTTGTTCTGGTGCCAGGTCAGGCTCTGGCGCTGCTGGGTCATGGCGGTCTCCAGCTGCCCCAGGAAGCGCTGGTAGTTGACCAGCCAGTTGCCGTTCACCCCTTGCCCACCACGGTCGATCCACTGCAGCTGGTAGTCCTCGCGAAAACGCTCGAGCTCGGTCAGCTTGGCCTGGGCCAGGGCCACCTGCTGCTGGAAATGCCCCAGGCGCTGGGCGGCCTTGCGCTCGGCCTCCTCGGCCATGTCCACCACCGGCGCCAGGCGCGCGGCTCGACTGGGCAGCCCCATGACCTATCAGCCTCCCACCGGCGCTGCGAAGATTCCGTGAAGCTGCTCGCGACTCTGTGTCATGCCGACATTCTCCTGCAACCCCTGGCGCAGGAAGCCCACCAAGCGCGACTGCAAGGCGATGGCCTGGTCGGTTTCCGGGTCGCCGCCAGCGACATAGGCACCCACGCTGATCAGGTCGCGGCTTTGCGACAGGCGCGACCACAGCTGCTTGAACTTCTGCGCCTCGCGCAGGTGCTCGGCATCGACCACCTGGGGCATGACCCGGCTGATCGACGCTTCGATATCGATGGCCGGATAATGCCCCTCCTCCGCCAGCCGCCGGGACAGCACGAAATGGCCATCGAGCACGCCCCGCGCCGAGTCGGCGATGGGGTCCTGCTGGTCGTCACCTTCGGACAACACGGTATAGAACGCGGTGATCGAACCACCGCCGGGCTCACCGTTGCCGGCCCGCTCCACCAGCTTGGGCAGCTTGGCGAACACCGACGGCGGGTAGCCACGGGTCGCCGGCGGCTCGCCGATGGCCAGAGCGATTTCCCGCTGGGCCTGGGCGAAACGGGTCAGCGAGTCCATCAGCAGCAGCACGTTCTTGCCCTTGTCGCGGAAATACTCGGCGATACGTGTGCAGTACATGGCCGCACGCAAGCGCATCAAGGGCGCATCATCGGCAGGCGATGCCACCACCACCGAGCGCTTGAGCCCTTCTTCGCCGAGGATATGCTCGATGAATTCCTTCACCTCGCGGCCCCGTTCGCCGATCAGCCCGACCACGATGATCTCGGCCTCGGTGAAGCGGGTCATCATGCCCAGCAAGACCGATTTACCTACGCCGGTGCCGGCGAACAGGCCCAAGCGCTGCCCCCGGCCAACCGTGAGCAGGCCGTTGATGCTGCGAATGCCCACGTCCAGCGGCTGGCTGATCGGGTCACGGTTGAGCGGGTTGATGATCGGGCCGTCCATCGGCACCCAGTCCTCGGCCTTCATCCCACCCTTGCCATCCAGGGCACGACCGGCACCGTCGAGCACACGCCCGAGCATGCTCATGCCCATGGGCAGGCGGCCGCCCTCGTCCAGCGGCACCACCCGGGCCCCAGGGGCGATGCCGGCGACGCTGCCGACCGGCATGAGGAAGATCTTCGAACCGGCAAAGCCCATCACCTCGGCCTCGACCTGGACCGGGTGGTGGCTGTCGTCGTTGATCACCAGGCAACGCCCGCCCACGGCAGTGCGCAGGCCCTCGGCCTCCAGGGTCAGGCCGACCATGCGCAGCAGGCGGCCCTCCACGATCGGCTGGTCCGGCAGCTTCACCGCCCCGGCGTAGCTGCCAAGGCGCTTGGCGAAGCTGGTGCGCTCAAGACGCATCGCCGTGCTCCAGGTCCACCGAGAGGTCCGGCGCCGCCGGGTGCAGGCCTTGCTCGTGCAACTGGTCGAACAATTGCGCCAGGGCTTTCTCGGTACGCGTCTCCATGGTCGCGTCGATACGGCTGTGCAGCGTTTCGATGCGGCAGCCCCCTGGCAGCAGGGCCTCGTCCTCGAGCAGCTTCCAACGCTCCTCGTGGCGCTCGCGCAGGGCCTTGATTTGCTCGAAGTCCTGGGGGTTGAGGTGGATACGGATGTTATCGGCGCCCATCGGCAACAGCTTCAGCGCCTCGCGCAGCACGTGGGTGATCTGGCTCGAGTCGCTGTGTAGCTCGCGACCGATCACCTGGCGCACCATGTGCGCCACCAGGTGCACCAGACCTTTTTCGATCTCTTCGTCCTGCTCGGCGATTGGCTCGAGCAGGTGGCCCATCAAGCGCTCCAGGCTACCCAGCTTGGCTGCCAGGGCCGCTTCGGCCTCCTGCCGAACCTTCAGCTGGGTGCTGTGAAAGCCCTCGCGCTCGCCGGTGGCGAAGCCTTCGTTGTAGGCCTCCTGGCGAATGGCCTCGAGCTCCTCGAGGGTCAGCGGCTGGACGTCTTCCAGCGGCACTTCCTCGACTTCCTCCTCGACGACCTCCGGCTCAGGTTCAGGCTCCGGCTCAGGTTCCGGCTCCGGGTCGAAGCTGGGCAGCGGCCAGACGTCGACACCCTCGAGGTCGCGGGCGCGGATCAGGTCGCTGGGGTGGGATTCTTTGGTGGGCATGTTCTTCAGGTACTCATCAACGAGCAACGCCATTTGGTGTAGGAACGGCCTTGTGCCGCGAAAGGGGTGCGACGCAGCCCCGGCAATCTATGCAAAAACGCTGAAATCCAGGGGCTGCTTCGCAGCCCTTTCGCGGCACAAGGCCGTTCCTACAGGAGCTGGCGCAGATTGGATCAGATCATTTCCTCGGCGCCCTTGCCGCCGAGCACGATTTCGCCCGCCTCGGCCATGCGCCGTGCGATGGTGAGGATTTCCTTCTGCGCCGCCTCGACATCGCTGACCCGCACCGGGCCTTTGGCCTCCAGGTCGTCGCGCAGCAGCTCCGAGGCCCGCTTGGACATGTTGCGGAATATCTTGTCCTTGACCTTCTCGTCGGCCCCCTTGAGCGAAACCACCAGCACATCGGAGGACACCTCGCGCAACAGCGCCTGGATACCACGGTCGTCCACGTCGGCCAGGTTGTTGAAGACGAACATCAAGTCTTCGATCTGCTCGGACAGGTCGCCGTCGATCTCGCGGATCGAGTCCATCAGCTGGCCTTCCACCGAACTGTCCAGGAAGTTCATGATGTCGGCTGCACGCTTGATGCCGCCCAAGGTGGTACGCGCGGCGTTGGAGTTGCCGGAGAACTGCTTCTCGAGGATCTGGTTGAGCTCCTTGAGCGCCGCCGGCTGCACAGTGTTGAGCGACGACACGCGCAGGATGATGTCCAGGCGCACCTTGTGGTCGAAGTTGCTCAGCACCTCCCCGGCCTGGTCGGGGTCCAGGTAGGCGACCACGATCGCCTGGATCTGCGGGTGCTCGTAGCGGATGACATCGGCCACGGCACGCGGCTCCATCCACTTGAGGCTGTCCAGGCCGCTGGTGTTGCCGCCGAGCAGGATGCGGTCGATCAGGCCATTGGCCTTGTCTTCGCCCAAGGCCTGGTTGAGCATCTTGCGGATATAGCCGTCCGAGCCCACGCCCAGGCTGGTCTGGTCGCCAACGATCTCGACGAACTCGCTCATCACCTGCTCGACCTGCTCGCGGTGCACGTTGCCCATCTGCGCCATGGCCACGCCGACCCGCTGCACTTCCTTGGGCCCCATATGGCGCAGCACCTGGGCGGCGTCGGTCTCGCCCAGGGACAGCAGGAGGATCGCCGCCTTGTCGACGCGGCTCAGCTTGGCGGTAACGGCTCGGTTGTCACTCATCGGCGTTGATCCACTCTTTCACGACCTGGGCTACGCGGCCCGGGTCTTCGGCCACCAGGCCTTTGATTGCGTTGAGCTGTGCTTCGTAGCCCTCGCTGGGGCTAGGCAACAGAATGCTTTGCGGGCCACCGAGGGTGACGCGGTCGTTGGCCAGTTCGCCATCCAGACCGATCATCCCGCCCAGCTCCATGTCGCTGTCGGTAGCGGCGGCCTGCTTGCCACCGCCGGTGATGTTGTTGAGCACCGGGCGCAGCACGCCGAACACCAGCACCAGGATGAACACCACGCCCAGCACTTGCTTGACGATGTCCCAGAACCACGGCTGCGAATAGAACGGAATGTCGGCCAGCTCCACGCCACGGTCGGCGGAGAACGGCACGTTGACCACGGTCACGCTGTCGCCGCGGCTGGCATCGAAGCCCACCGCGTCCTGTACCAGGCGGGTGAAGCGTGCCAGGTCTTCGGCGCCCCAGGGCGCACGGGTGGTCTCGCCGGTGGCGGCATCGACCTTGACCTGGTCGTCCACCACCACCGCCACCGACAGGCGGGTCAGGCGACCCTGCTGCTGGCGGGTATGGCTGATGGAGCGGTCCAGCTCGAAGTTCTTGGTGGTCTGCTGACGCTTGTCGGCCGGGTACGGCGCGAGCATCGGCTGGCCGGTGGCCGGGTCCATGATCTGCTGGCCGTTGGCATCGACCAGCGGTTGCCCGGGCTGGATCGCGCCTGCGGGCGGTGCAGCGGCCGTGGCGTTTTCAGGGGCTGCGGCTCCGGCCGGCGGCTGGTTGCTCAAGGCACCCGGTACGCCTTGCGGCGGCTGGCTGCTGGTGCGCTGCTCGTTCACCGACTGTTCGCTGCGCAGGGCCGGCTGGTCAGGGTTGAACTGCTCGGAGGTGGACTCCACCGCGCTGAAGTCGACGTCGGCGGACACCTCGGCCTTGTAGCGGTCGTTGCCCAGCACCGGCTGCAGGATGTTGTGCACGCGCTGGGTCAGCAGGCCTTCCATGCGGCGGCTGTAGTCGAACTGCTTGCCGGCCATGGTCAGGGCGTTGTCCTGCAATTGGTCGGACAGCAGGTTGCCCTTCTGGTCGACCACGGTGACCTGGGACTTGTCCAGCTCCGGCACGCTGGTGGCGACCAGGTTGACGATGGCCATCACCTGCCCGGCTTCCAGGGCTCGGCCCGGGTACAACTCGACCAGTACCGATGCACTGGGCTTGCGCTCGTCGCGTACGAACACCGAGCTCTTGGGGATCGCCAGGTGTACCCGGGCGGCCTTGACGTTGTTCAGGCTGGAGACGGTACGCGCCAGTTCGCCTTCCAGCCCCCGACGGTAACGGGTGGCCTCCATGAACTGGCTGGTGCCAAGGCCCTGCTCCTTGTCGAGGATCTCGAAGCCGATGTTGCCATCGCTGGGCGCTACGCCTGCAGCCGCGAGCTTCATGCGTGCGCGGGACAGGTCGTCGGCCTTGACCAGCAAGGCGCCGGAGTTGGGCTCCACGCGGTAGCCGATGTCGGCCGAGGCCAGGGTGTCCATGACCTGCTTGGCATCCATGCCTGCCAGGCTGCCGTACAGCGGCCGGTAGTCCGGCTGCTGCGACCAGAGCACCACGGCAAAGCCGATCGCCACGCTGGCGGCCAACCCGACCAACAGGCCGACCTGACGCAGCATGGGCATCTGCGAGATGTTTTCCAGGAACGCCATGCCGAACAGCGGCGGCTTGGCCGCTGGCGGACCGCTCTTGGCGGGGGCGTTATCGACGACTGCTTCGGCCATGACCTACCCTGCCCTCAAACCGGCATCTGCATGATGTCCTGGTACGCCTGGACCAGTTTGTTACGCACCTGGGTCAGGGCCTGGAACGATACGGAGGCTTTCTGCGAAGCGATCATCACGTCGGTCAGGTCGACACCGCTCTTGCCGATCTCGAAGGCGTTGGCCAGCTGGGTGGAGGCCTGTTGGGTCTCGTGCACCTTGCCGATGGCCTGGCCGAGCATGTCGGCGAAGCTGCTCTGGCCCGGGGCCAGCTCAGGCGCAGCCGCGACCTTGGGCTGGGACATGGCTTCGGCCTGCATGGCCCGCATGTCCAGCATCAGACGATTGAATTCAACACCTTGGGTCATGGATCTCTTCTCTCCGGCGGCCGCATTTTTTTGACGCTCATGCAGCGAATGGGCTGGAACTAGCAACAAGAGTGCCAGCCCTGCACGCAGCCCATGAAAGACTCGTCAGCCGTACAGGCTGGCCTCGACGTCGAACCCGGCATCACGCATTTGCGCCAGCTTGTAGCGCAGGGTACGCGGGCTGATTCCCAGCCGTTCGGCGGCTTCCTTGCGTCGGCCTCGCTCGGCGCGCAGGGTGTCGATGATCATCTGGAATTCGTGGCGACGCATGTCGTCGCCCAGCCCGCCCGGCTCGGCAGGCGCCTCGTTCACGGCCTGCTTGGCAGCGGGCAGGGGGATGACCCCCGCCAGACAGAAATCCGCCGCCTCGATCAACCCGCCCTGCTGCAGGATCAAGGCCCGCTGCAAGGCGTTGTCCAGCTCGCGCACGTTGCCCGGCCAGGCATACCCCTGCAGGCACGCGCGCGCCTCGGCCGACAAGCGCACCGGGGCATGTTTCATCTTCGCCACATGGCGTGCCAGCAGGCGTTCGGCCAACGGCAGGATATCGGCGCTGCGCTCGCGCAACGGTCGCCAGGCCAGCGGGAAGACTGACAAGCGATAGTAGAGGTCTTCACGGAAGCGCCCGGCAGCCACCTCGCCTTCGAGGTCGCGGTTGGTGGTGGCCAGCACGCGGATATCCAGGGCGATCGGTTTGCGCCCACCCACCCGCTCGACCTCCCGCTCCTGCAGTACACGCAGGAGCTTGGCCTGCAGGCCAAGGGGCATTTCGGAAATCTCGTCGAGCAGCAAGGTACCGCCGTCGGCCTGCTCGAACTTGCCCGCCTGGGCGGCGATGGCACCGGTGAAGGCGCCCTTCTCGTGGCCGAACAGGGTCGCCTCGAGCATGTTGTCGGGGATCGCCGCGCAGTTGATCGCCACGAAGGGTTGCGCCGCACGGGTCGATTGCTGATGGATGTAACGCGCCAGGACTTCCTTGCCGGTGCCGGACTCGCCGGAGATCAGCACGGTGGAATCGCTGCGTGCCACCCGCGCCGCTAGCTCCAGCAACTGCCGGCTGGCCGGCTCGCAGGCCACCGGACCCTCTTCGCCCGCACCGCCCACGCGGCCGGCGGCGTGGCGCTCCACCAGGCTGATCAAGGCCTTGGGCTCGAACGGTTTGACCAGGTAGTCGACGGCACCTTGACGCATCGCCTCGACGGCCCGCTCCACGGCCGCATGGGCCGTCATCAGCAGCACCGGCAACTGCGGATGCAGGCAGCGCAGTTGCGCCAGCAACTGGTGCCCGTCCATGCCCGGCATGTTCACGTCGCTGACCACCAGGCTGAATGCCTCGCCGGCAACGGCCTCGAGTGCCTCTTCGCCACTGCCCACGGCACGGTAGGCGAAACCGCCGATTTCCAGGGTATCGCCCAGCGCCTGGCGCAGGACGCGGTCGTCCTCCACCAGCAGGACCTTCACCGTCATTACACGACCTCCCGTGGCCGACCATCGATCAACGGCAACACTACTTGCACGCAAGTGCCGCGCCCGACCTTGGAGCGAATGCCCAGGTTGCCCTGGTGCGCACGCACCACAGCCTTGACCACTGCCAGGCCCAAGCCAGTGCCGGTGGTCTTTGTGGTGAGGAAGGGTTCACCCAGGCGAGCCAGCAGGTCAGCATCGATGCCGCAGCCGGCATCGCTGACGCACAGGAGCAAGGCCTGCTCGCGGCGATACAGGTGGACCTTGAGGCGCGCCGGGCCCTGGCTGGCCTGTAGCGCATTCTCGATCAGGTTGAGCAAGGCACCGACCAAGGTGTCGCGGTTGCACAACAATTCACCCAGGTGGCTGTCGCACTGCCAGCGTACTGCATGCCCCTGGACATGGGGTTGGGCGGCCTGCTGCAAAGCCTGGAACAACGCCTTGGGGCTGATACGATCGCCCAGCGGCAACTCGCCACGGGCAAACACCAGCATGTCACGGACCTGGTGCTCCAGCTCGTGCAAGCGTTCCTTGAGGTTGCCGGCAAAACGCTGGCGGGTTTCCCGCGGCAGGTCTTTCTCTTCATCAGCCAAGTGGCTGGCATAGAGCATTGCCGCCGACAATGGCGTGCGAATCTGATGGGCCAGGGAAGCGACCATGCGCCCCAAGGACGACAAACGCTCGTGACGTGCCAATTGGTCCTGCAGGCGACGGGTTTCAGTCAGGTCGTTGAGCAGCACCAGCTGCCCGGGCTCGGCGTCCAAGGAACGGGTGGCGATGGACAGGCGTCGACCGTCGCGCAGGGAGACTTCGTGGCCGTCGTCCTTACGCGGCGCGAAGCTGCGCGCGATTACCTGGCGCCACAGCTGGCCCACCAGGGGCTCGCCCAGCAGTTCGCAGGCGGCGGGGTTGGCCTCGCGCACATAGCCCTGGGCATCGATCACGATCACCCCGCCGGGCAGTAGGTCGAGCAGGTTCTGCAGCCGGTTGGCCAGGCGCTCCTTCTCGTCCAGCTCGGCCATGCGCTGGGCACTGACCACTGCCAGCTCGCCCTTGAGTTCGCTGACCCGCGCTTCGAGCAGGCTGTAGGACTCGTTGAGCTGGCTGGACACCTGGCTGAACAGGGCGAACGCCTGCTCCAAGCCCTGGCGGCTGGCCTGCTCGACCGGGCTGCGCCCGTGCGATTCGGAGGTTCGGGAGATGTGGGCGGCCTGGGGCATCGTGCTCTCTCGCGTGGCTGACCGTCATAAAACCGGTATGTTGCCAGCGGTGTAGCAATAGGCGTGCCGGGTATGCATCTCCCGGGACGCTCTGCTCTGCCCCTATCGCCGGCAAGCCGGCTCCCACAAGGTTCGGCGTGTTCGGCCTCTGTGGGAGCCGGCTTGCCGGCGATGGGCTGCAAAGCAGCCCCGATTGTGCAAAAGCAACAGGCGTCAACCTTCCGCCTGATCGTCCCCTTCTCGACGGCTCATGCCGTACTTGCGCATCTTCTCCACCAGCGTGGTGCGGCGGATACGCAGGCGCTCGGCGGCCCGCGCGACGATGCCGTTGGCGTCGTCCAATGCCTGCTGGATCAAGCCCTGCTCGAGATTGCCCAGGTAGTCCTTGAGGTCCAGCCCTTCAGGCGGCAGCATCGCGTGGCCAGTGAAGTTCGGTGCATGGCCATTGATCGCCGCACGCTCCTCAAGGTCGCTGCGCAGGCTGTCGACCAGCTGCTCGTCCTCGTCGTCGACGTAGCGGAATTTCTTCGGCAGCTCGGAAACCCCGATCACCCCGTACGGGTGCATGATCGCCATGCGCTCGACCAGGTTGGCCAGCTCACGCACGTTACCCGGCCAGCCATGGCGGCACAGGGACATGATCGAGGCCGAGTTGAAGCGGATCGAGCCGCGCTTCTCGTGCTCCATGCGCGAGATCAACTCGTTCATCAGCAGCGGGATGTCCTCGACCCGCTCACGCAGCGGCGCCATCTCGATGGGGAAGACATTCAGGCGGTAGTACAGGTCTTCGCGGAAGGTCCCTTCCTCGATCATGGTCTCGAGGTTCTTGTGGGTCGCCGCGATGATGCGCACATCGATGCTCTGGGTCTTGTTGCTGCCCACCCGCTCGAAGGTGCGCTCCTGCAGTACGCGCAGCAGCTTGACCTGCATCGGCAACGGCATGTCGCCGATCTCGTCGAGGAACAGGGTACCGCCGTTGGCCAGCTCGAAACGCCCGGCCCGGCTGGTGATCGCCCCGGTGAAGGCGCCCTTCTCGTGGCCGAACAGCTCGCTCTCGAGCAACTCGGCCGGGATCGCCCCACAGTTGACCGGCACGAACGGCGCCTCGCGGCGCTTGGAATGGTAGTGCAGGTTGCGCGCGACCACTTCCTTGCCGGTGCCGGACTCGCCGAGGATCAGCACGCTGGCATCGGTGTCCGCCACCTGCTGCATCATCTGCCGCACATGCTGGATGGCCCGGCTGGTCCCCACCAGGCTGCGGAACAAGTTCGGTTCGCGCTGGCGGCCGCGCTCGCGGGCCTGGTCGTACATCTCGCGGTAGACCTGGGCACGGTGCAGCGAATCGAGCAACTGGCTATAGCTCGGCGGCATCTCGAGGTTGAACAGCACGCGACGGCGCAGGTCTTCCGGGAACTCCGCAGAAGAAATTTCACCTAAAAGCAGAACCGGAAGGAACTCATCCCAGGTTGCCACTGTCTTAAGGAGCCCCAGTACACCGCCTGGAGCATTCACGGTCCCGATCAACACGCATAGTACGTCACGACTCGAAGACAAAGACTCTACCGCCTGCTGCCAATCTTGGCTGGAGCAGGAGAGGTTTTCTTCGCCTAGAAAATTCAGGACCACCGCCAGATCGCGGCGGCGTTCGCTGTCGTCATCGATCAGGAGGATCTTGGTTTCACGCCACATGCGTTAGCAACTTCCCTAGTCATTTCGACGCCCGAGGGCGTGCTCGACATCATTCCGACTGAAATGATTCAGTGCTCGGACGTCTGAATTTGCGAAAACAGTCACTAGTTAAGTCAAAAAACCGCGCACAGTCAAATTAATGGCGCGCGATTCTCTGTACCGTCCAGCGTCAGCTGAACAGATGGTATACCTTTGCGGCGCTCTTCGCTTGGGTGATCGCAGTCATCTCGTCGACTATCGATTGACGTTCACCACTTGCAATTTCAATTAGTTGGCGATAGACGTCGAGCAAGGCCTCGAGCTTTTCCCGCACCACACCCTCTTCGCCCACCTCCCCCTGCAGCAACTGGTCGAGCGCTTCCCGGCAGGCCAGGTCCAGCTCGCCGATCACCACCCAGTCACGGGCCAGCATGGCCTCGCTCAGGGCCTGGCGGGTCGCTTCGATTCGCTGCAGTGCGCTCATATCAGTGTCCTCGCGCCTTATTGCTCGGCGCTGGCGATAGCATCCCAGCCGCTCTTGACGGTAATCATCAATTGCGCGACTTCGTCGATGATAGCCAGGTCGCTGTGCAGGTTGGCCTGGGTCAGGCGGGTGGCCATGTAAGCGTAGAGGCTGTCCAGGCGCTCGAGGTCGTCCGGGTTCTCGGCTTTTTCCTTGTCCAGGCCTTCACGCAGGCCGCCAATGATGTCGATCGCCTTGCCCAGCATGAGGCCCTTCTGCGCCACGTCGCCCCGGCTGATCGCACCCTTGGCCTGGGCCATGCGATCGAGCGCACCTTCCATCAGCATCTGCACCAGGCGGTGCGGCGTGGCTTCGGAAACCTGGGCGTGGGAATTGACCTTCTGGTACTGACGAAGGGCTCTCATCGGGTGCATGGTGGTTCCTCATCGAACGGGGCAGCGAACAGGCCGGATACCCAATGGATCGGCCGTTCGCAGGTTTTCTTTAGCGGTCTTTGTTGGGGTTGTTCAGGGCGTTGAGCGTGGTCATCACGCTGTCGCTGGTACCTTTGAGCTGAGCGACCAGAGTGTCCATGGCGTTGTACTTCTTGCTCAAGGTCTGGGTCAGGGTCTCGATGCGGCGATCCAGGGAGGCCTGGGATTCTTCGAGCTCCTTGAGCTGCTTGGTCAGGCTGTCCTGGCGCGTGGCGAGAATGCCGCCGGCCTTGGTGTAGTCGTCGGTCGCGGCGGTCATACGGCTGAGCAGGCCATCCTTGCCGGTGAACAGGCCGCTGATGTCGGCACCGTAGGTCTTGACCGCGGCATTCCACTTCTTCTCGTCGAGCTCCAGCAGGCCGGTCTTCTGCACGGTGTTGATACCGAGCTGCGACAAGGTGCGCAGGCCACCGGAGCCCATGCTGCGAGACACTTCGCTGCGGATCGAGTTGACCAGCGAGCGCATGGTCGAATCACCGGTCAGGGTAGCGCCCTTGGCGCTTTCATCGTTGGCGCCGGTGGTGACCTTGGTTTGCGTGTTGATGGCAGTCATCAACGCGTTGTAGGCGGTCACGAACGACTGCACCGACGCCTTGAGGGTGTCGTTGTTGGTCGACACCGAAAGGCTGGACTTGCCGGCGGCCACCAGCTCGATATTCACGCCACTGACTGCGCCGGTGATCGTGTTGGACTTCGACTCCAGGGCCAAGCCATCGAGGGTGTACTTGGCATTCTGCGGCTTGGCGATCACCTGGGTGTCGGTCGCCAGCTCCGAATCACCACCCAGGGTCAGGTCGGTCCCCTCCCCCATCTTGGTGGACGAGAACACCAGGCGAGAACCGCTGGCATCGGTGACGATGTTGGCGGTGATGCCCTTCGATTGCAGTTGGCCGTTGATCGTGTCGCGCGCCTGCTGCAAGGTCGCACCGGCGGCGATGCTGACGCTGTAGGTGGCATCGCCTTGGCCGATGGTCAGGGTTTGCGCCTCGCCCGAGCTGTTCACCGATGTGGAGGTGCCGCTGTAGACCTTGCTGGCGATCTTCGAGGCGGTCGCCAGCTGGGTGACTTCGAGGGCGTAGTTGCCGGCAGAAGCGCCGTCGGCCAAGGTGATCTTGGCCACCTTGTCATCCGACGATGTCGCGGCAAGGCCGTTGAAGCTCGCCTGGGTATTGAGCTTGGCAATGGCCGCGCGGAAGGTTTCCAGCGCACTCTTGATCGTGCCGATAGCCGACAATGTGGTGGTGGCGGTGGTGGTCTGGGTATTGATCTGCTGCTGCTTGGGCGCCTTCTCGGCATCGGCCAGGGCCTTGACGATAGCCTGGGTGTCGATCCCGGAACCAATACCACTGACGGTTGTGCTCGCCATCTTCACTCTCCTTTTTCGGTGACCGTCGTTTTTCCGACGAAAACGCGTCCGTGCTGCTTTACAACAAAAGCCGTGCCAACTCAGGCCTGGGTATCGAACAACAGGCTGTTGGCGTCCTTGAGGTTCTGCGCCAGCTTCAACGCCACTTCGGACGGCAGCTGGCGAATGACTTCGCCGCTTTGACGGGCGATGACCTTGACCACCACCTGGCCGGTGGCGTCATCAATCGAGAAATTGAGTTGCCGCTCCGAGGCTTTCACGAATTCCTGGATGGCACTGACAGCCTGCTCGAGGACGATACGGTCCGCAGGCGGGTCTTGCTTGTCGTCCAGCTCGCTGGCGGGCTGGACAGGTTCCTGACGCTTGGCCGGCAATGCATCGGCAGCGACAGGCGTCGGGTAGGACAGGCCCAGTTTCACGCTCATATCCATGTCTGGCACCTCTTGTGAATGAAAAGACGAAAGGGGCGCGTCGCCGCACCCCTCCGTCAACTACTCAACCGATCAGGATCAGCCCAGCAGTTTCAGTACCGACGACGGCAGCTGGTTGGCCTGGGACAGGATCGCGGTGGAAGCCTGTTGCAGGGTCTGCTGCTTGGTCAGCTCGGCGGTTTCAGCAGCGAAGTCGGCGTCCTGTACACGGCTGCGAGCAGCGGTGGAGTTTTCCGAGATGCTGTTCAGGTTGGCGACGGTGCTGTCGAAGCGGTTCTGAACGGCACCCAGCTGGGCGCGCTGGCTGTCGACCTGGGCGATGGCGGCGTCCAGGGCTTGGATGGCGATCTGCGAATCGTCGGCCTTGCTGATGCTCAAGTTGGAAACGGTAGTTTCCATGGTAGTAGCAGTCGCAGTTGTGGGAGACAAGCCCAAAGCCTTTAGGCCTGTACCTTGGCTACCGTCGCTCACCGAGATGTCCTTATCAGAGAAAAGCTTGAGAGTACCATCGGTATTTTTGCTTGCGGTGACGCCAGTGCTGGCGCTGTTAATGCTGGAAACAATGTCATCCATGGTGGAGCCAGCCTTCAACTTTACCTCAACCCCATTGAGGGTGACCGAAGTATCGCTACCAAGCTTGGCTTCAGTAGTACCGGCACTCAAGCCCAACTTTGCCAGTGCACCTGGACCAGTAGTGGCGTTGCTACCATTGGCGAGGTCAATCGCCTTACCATCTGCGGAGGTCAGCTCAAGCCGGCCATTAACGTTTGCGGCCTTAACACCAGTAACATCGCTAATAGCGGTGGCGTTAATTTTGCCTACGACATCGTCAATGTCATCGCCAGCAGCCAAATCGACAGCAGTGCCGTTAATGCTGATTTGTGCGTCACTTCCCAAGCCGCTAGCGGCTGTCGCGGTAAGGGCAGCAGTTACACCGGCGTTTGTAGACTGTCCAATGGTGAAGTCACTGGCCGAACTAAACACCAATTTACCAGTACCATCATCGGAGGCAGTTACCCCAGTGGTGCCAGTTTGAGCATTAATCTTGCCAATTGCTGCAGCAATATCATCACCGACAGCCAATGCTACAGTAGTGCCATTCACGTTGATGCTGTCACCCGCTACAATGGTGCCGAAGGCTGCAGCGGCAGTTGCTGTGGCGTTGGTCGCAGTGAATGGAGCACCGATTGTTTTGGCACTGAGCTCAGTAGTACCTCCTGCAACAGTAGCCTCGCTGAAGGTGCCCTTCAGTCCGGTAGCGCTGATATCTTTCATACCAAACGAAATAGTTTCGTTTGAGTTCGCACCGATCTGGAAACTAACGTTCTGGAAAGAACCATCCAGAATGTTACGACCACCGAAGGTAGTGGTGTTGGCGATACGGGTCAACTCACCGGACAGAGCAGTGAACTCCTGCTGCAGGGAAGCACGGTCATCGCTGCTGTTCGAACCGTTGGCCGACTGCAGGGCCAGTTCGCGCATACGCTGCAGGATGGAGGTGGATTCCTGCATCGCGCCTTCAGCGGTCTGGGCGATGGAGATGCCGTCGTTGGCGTTCTTCACGGCAACGCTCAGGCCTTTGATCTGGCTGGTCAGGCGGTTGGCGATCTGCAGGCCAGCGGCGTCGTCCTTGGCGCTGTTGATTTTCAGGCCGGAAGACAGGCGGGACATCGAAGTACCCAGTGCGTCGGAAGCACGGTTCAGGTTCTTCTGAACGCCCAAGGAAGTGATGTTGGTGTTAACGGTTAAAGCCATGACGAATTCCTCGTTGGATGGATACAGCGGCTTCCGGCCTTGGCAACCGCCGGGTGTGGCCTAGAGAACCTTCGTAATGGTTATCGTCGGGAGCGGCGGTTGCTTGAGGGCTTTTTGCAAAAAAAAATGCCATTACAGTGCCACCCTTAGAAATCAGAGGGTTATGGGGGGAGCCATAGGCTTGTGGAAGGGGTTTTGGATTCGTTGGCTGTACCGGCCCAATCGCGGGGCAAGCCCGCCCCTACAGGCTCAGGCGCAACGGCATACACCCTGTGGGAGCGGGCTCGTCCCGCGATTGGGCCGGCAAACCCGAGGCACAAAAAAAGCGCCTGGCGGAAAACCCGCCAGGCGCTTTTTTCAACAACCGAGGTCAGTCGCGATAGAGAATCGCCGAACCCCACGACAGACCCACGCCGAAGCCGCTGATGGCCACACGCTTCCAGGCGCTGTCGAACATGTGCTTCTGCAGCAGCAAGGGCACGCTGGAGGACACGGTGTTGCCAGTCTCGAGCATATCCTTGACGAACTTCTCGGGGTGTTCTTCCTCGAAGCGTCGCGCCACGGCGTCGACGATCGCCGCGCTGCCCTGGTGGATGCAGAACGCATCGATATCTTCGGACTTCAAGCCACTGGCATCGAGCAGCTCATGCAGGTGCGCCGGCACCTTGACCAAAGCGAAGTTGAATACCTGGCGGCCGTTCATGAAGAAGGTGCCATCGCTGACCTTCAGATGCTCGGCACCCGAACCGTCGGTGCCGAAACGGGCTTCGCCCAGCTGCCAGACCGCACCCTCGCCCATCCAGGTGGCGGTGGCGGCATCGCCGAACAGCATGGTGGTGTTACGGTCTTCGGGGTCGACGATCTTCGAATACGGGTCGGCGGTGATCAGCAGGCCGTTCTTCAGGCCGGTCGCCTGCATGAAGCCTTTGATGGCGTACAGGCCATAGACATAACCGGAGCAGCCCAGCGACACGTCGAAGGCCGCCACACGGGTGGACAGGCCCAGCTTGTCCTGGACGATGGCGGCGGTATGCGGCAGGCCTTCCTCGTCACCGTTCTGGGTGACCACGATCAGCACATCGATCGACTGCGGGTCGAGCTCCGGGTTGTTGGCGAACAAGGCCCTGGCGGCCTCGACGCACAGGTCGGAGGTTTCTTGCGCTTCATCCTTGCGCGGCAGGAAGGATGCACCGATCTTGCCGAACATGAACGCTTCGTCCTTGCCGAACTTCGCACCCTGGACGTAGTTGTCCAGGCCAGCGGTGGGCACGTAACTCGCGATGCTTTTGATGCCAATCATTCTGGCTTCCCAATGAAAACAGCCAAAGACCACCACTCGATGAATTGAGGGCGCCAAATACCGGGGCGATGCCACCGTGGGTTCGAGACAGGCCGACTACCAGGTACGCCGCTCGCACACCGGTAACAAAATGCTGCAGCAGCTGCTGCATAGAATACAGGGAAGATGAACGTTTTGACTCATTAGTCACATTGAATTGCTACGAAAGCCGTGCCAAGGGGCAGAGGCAGCCTCTGTAGAAGCGGCCTTGAGCCGCGAAAGGGCTGCGTAGCAGCCCCGGCTTTTCAGCGCCACCATCGGATATCGCCGGGGGCGCGCTAGCTGAATCAGAGCTTGTTGAACAGGCTCAGTTGGGAGATGCGCGCAAAGGCCAGCTGCGAGGCCTCGAGCATTGCCTGCTGCAAGGTCAGGGTGATGGTGGCCGAGGCCATGTCGGTGTCACCGATGGCGCTCTGGGTGCTCTTGTTGGCCAGGTCCAGGCTGGTGTTCTCCTGCAGCTGGATTTCCAGCGAGTTGCCCCGCGCACCGATGGAGCCGCGGGTGATGTCGATACGCTCGCGGGCGCTGGCCAGGTTGGAGATCGCCGAGTCGGTGGCCGACTTGAGCGCGGCTTGCGCCTGGGGGCTGTCCACCGGCTGCTCCAGGGCGCTGCGCAGCTGGCCCAGGGTATCGAGCACGTTCTGGGTGCGATGGGTGTTGGCGGTGACCGAGAACTGGTCGCCTTCGCCGGGCGGCCCGTCGAGCTGGAAGGTGACACCCGCCACGGTCAGGCTGTTGCTCGCATCCAGGGTACCCGTGGCCACCGGTTTGCTGTCGGCCGAATACGGCTGCGCATACAGGGCGAACTCGGTGTCGCTGGTGAATTTGATCACCGCGCCGTCACTCGGGAAGGTGCTGCGGTACTTGTCGCCATCGGTGATGGTGGTACCGGTGACCTGCGCCGTCGAACCGTTACCGGCGCTGCGGGTGGCGGTCAGGGTGTCGGGCTTGGCCTCGACGGTGAAGCTGTGGTTGGCGATGGCGGTGTCCGGGTCGTCGCCTTCCTGCAGGTTGATGTCGATCTCGAACTCGACACCGCGCAAGGAAATGATGTCGCCGCCTTCGGCGTTACGGTCGAACTTGCCGTTGGTCGGGGTTTCGCTGGTGATATCGTTGCCCGCGGCGTCGGTGACGCTGTATTCGGTGGCGCTCTTGAAGGTGATGGTGTACGGCTGCCCTGCCCCGAACTTGTCATTGTAGGTGTTCACCGAACCCAGCAACCCCTGGGACAGGCCGACACGGCCATCGTCGGGCAGCGGCGCGGTCAGGTTCGACTGGGTGCGGCTGTTGTTGATGGCCTGGTCGAAGATGCTGTAGCCGCTGTCGTTGGTGGCCAGGTGCAAGGTATCGGACACCTGCAAGCTGAGCTGGGTCTGGTCGCCGCGGTAGCTGTAGGTGCCATCGCTGTTGCGCACATAGGGCGGCGAGGAGGTCTTGGAACCGCCGAACATGTAGTCGCCATTGGCGTCGCGGGAGTTGAGCAGGCCGAAGACGTTCGCCTCGATCTCCTTGATCTCCTTGCTGATCGAGGTGCGGTCGGCGTCGCTCAGGCCGCCGTTGCCTGCCTGGATCGCCAGTTCGCTGGCACGCTGCAGGGCGTCGTTGATGGTCGAGAGCACGCTCTCTTCCTGCAGCAGCGCATTGTTCACCGTTGTCATGTTGGCGCTGTATTGCCCCAACAGCGCACTCTGCTGCTGCAGCAGCAACAAGCGAGCAGCCCCCACCGGGTCGTCGCCGGCGGTCTGGATGCGCGACTTGGAGGTGATCTGCTCCATGGTCTTGGCCGTACTGGAGAAATTCCTCGAGTAGGTGTTGGCGTTGGTCTCATAGAACTGAGCAGTTGAAATACGCACGGTCAGCTACTCCTTCAGAGGGCGTTGATCAAGGTGGAGAAGGTTTCTTGCGCGGTCTTGATGATCTGCGACGACGCGGTGTAGTAGTGCTGGAACTTCACCAGGCTGGCGGCCTCGTCATCGAGGTTGACCCCCGACACGGCACTGCGGCTTTCGCGGGCCGACTTGAGCACGGCTTCGGTCGCCGTGCTGTCGATGCCAGCCTGGCTGGCCTTGGCCCCTACCCGCTCGACCAGCGAGGCGTAGGCGGACGTGAAACTGATGCCGCCACCGGAGCCGGTACCTACGGTCGACTTGGTTTGCAGGCCGAGCAAGGCGTTGGCATTGCGGTTATCGGACTTGCCATCGGCGTTGAACGACAGAGTGAAGCTGTCATTGGCCGTCGGGTTGCCGCCGATCGTGGTGTTCACGGTGAACGAACGCGGCTGGCCGTCGCTGCCGATAATCGGGTTACCCGCGCTGTCGAGCATGGGCACGGCGATGGCCAGCTCGTTGTCCTGGCCCGGGACGATGCTGCCCGTGCCGATCTGGGTGCCCTTGGCGTCGAACACCGCATACCCCTGCGAGCCATCGCTGGCAGCCTGGAACACCACGCGCACCGGCATCGAATCGCGGATGGACTTCTGGATCAGCGCGGTGTCGGCACCGCCGTAGATATCCAGGTTGTCGCCCAGCACCGGCTGGGTGATGGTGCCGGTACCGCCATTGCCGCTACCAGCCGTGGCACTGATCGGGCCGGCGAAGGCCAGCTTGTTGGCATCGGTGAGCACGGTACTGATCGAGCCGGCCGCAGCCCGGGTGGGAATGACCTTGAAGCTGTCGCCGGCGGCCAGGTTGCCACCCTTGAGCTTGAGGCTGAAGCCATCGATCACCGGCGCTGGGTCAGCATTGAGGTCGAAGCTGCCCATGTCGGTGCCGTCCGAACGGCGCACGCTGTACTGCGTGCCGCTGGTGAACTTCACCTCGTAGTCGTAGGTGGTCAGCGCGCCACTGTCGGCGATGGTCACGTCGAGGTTGCCGGAGCCTGCGCTGTTGTTGGAAGAGGCCAGGCTGCGCTGGGCGATGGCCGTGGCGCTGTTGATGCTGGAGAACAGGCCGCTGCCGAACTGCCCGTTGATGTCCAGGCCCTGGCCCAGCTGGCTGTTGATGCTGTCGGCGACCACCAGGGCCACCCGCCCCAGCTCGTTCATCGAGGGGATCAGCACATCGCTGCGATAGCGCAGCAGGCCGCCGATCTGCCCACCACTGACCACCGAGGTGACATCGGAGCTGAAGTTTTCGTAGTTGACCTGCAAGCCGTACTGGCTCTTGTCGGCCGCACCCGGGGCGACCGACAGCGTGTTGGCACGGTAGCCGGTGACCAGCGACTGGCCAGTGCCCAGGTACACGTCGTAGTTGCCGTCACGCTCCTGCACAGTGACACCCACCAGCTCGTTCAACTGGCGCACAGCTTCGCTACGGGCATCGAGCAGGCTATTGGGCGTGTTGCCTGAGGCGGACAACTCGGTGATCTGCTTGTTGTACTCGGCGATGCTGGCAGTCAACTTGTTGACCTGCCCGGCCAAGGTGTCCAGCTGCGAATTGATCACCTCGTTCTGCTGGCTCAACTGGCTGGAAACCGAATTGAAGCGGTTGCTCAGGGTCTGCGCCTGGGTCAACAGCAATTGCCGCGACGCCACGTCGCTGGGCTTGGCGGCAGCAGTCTGCAAGGCCGAGAAAAAGGCGGTGAGCACCGAGCTGATTCCGGTGTCGCGGTCGGCCAGCAGCTTGTCCACGGCCGTGATCTGGTCCTGGTAGGCGACAGCGTCGGCCTGCAGCGAGGTCGCGGTCTGCAACTGGTTGTCCAGGTATGCGCTGTAGATGCGGCGAACGTCGGAAATGGTCGTGCCGGTACCCAGGAAGCCTGCGCCGATGTTCTGCACCGGGCCTGCATGCTGGATCGCCTGCTGGCGCGAATAACCGGCGGTGCCGGCATTGGCGATGTTGTTACTGGTAACCGACAACGCCGCCTGGCTGGCATTCAGGCCGCTCAGGCCGATCGAAATCAGGTTCGACATGCTTCAATCCTTATAAATTCGTGGTTCTGCCAGCCATGGCGTATTGCGGGGTTGGCTGCATCTGCCGGGCAATGCTGATGATCTTCTTCGCGTAGCCGGGGTCGGTCGCGTAGCCGGCCTTCTGCAGCTCTCTGGCGAACTGTTCGGGGTTATCGGCCGACTTCAGCGCATCTTGATAGCGCGCATTGTTCTGCAGCAGGCTGACCAGGTCGTGGAAGCTGTCCTGGTAGGAGTCGTAGGAACGGAACGCCGCGGTCTCCTTGACGAACTGCCCGCCACGGAACTCACTGGTGATCGCCCGCGCATGTCCGCCCTGCCAATTACCGGTGGCCTTGATGCCGAACAGGTTGTGGCTGCTGGTGCCGTCGGCGTTGCGCATCACCGACTTGCCCCAACCGGTTTCCAAGGCGGCCTGGGCCACCAGGTAGCGGGGGTCGATGCCGATGCGCTTGGCCGCCTGCTCGGCCATCGGCAGCATGGTAGCGACGAACTGGTCGCTGTCGCTGAAGGCCTTCTTCGGTGCCAGCGGCGGCTGAGCCACGGCACGGCCAAGAATGCGCAGGCCGTCATCTGGCACGGCGAAGCTGCGCGCGACCTGCTGCCCTTCGCGGGCCGGCACGGCGGCGGTGTTGCTGGTGGCCGCCGACGGCACGATGCCGGCCAGCAGGCGATCGGTAAGCTTGCCCGGCAACGCCAGGCGGCGGGCATTGAGCGCCGCCACGTCGTTGCGGGCGGAAGTCGGCTCCCCATGCACGGGCGCTGCCACCTGCTGGCTGCCCCACAGTGCTGGAGCGTTGCCTTCGATACGTGGGAAGGGGCTGGTATTGGCCTGGGCGCTTTTGTGCTTGGTCAGCTGGCGCACCAGCACATCCTGCAGGCCGATGCCGCCGCCCTCGCGCGACATGCTCACGGCCAGCTGCTGGTCGTACATGTCGCGGTACTGCTTGACCGTCTCGCTGTTCATCGGATTGTCGTCGGCCAGCACGTCGCTGGCCTTGCGCGAGGCCTTGAGCATCTCGCTGATGAACAGCGATTCGAACTCCTGGGCCACCTTACGCACGTTGGCGTCGCTGTCGCGATCACCGTGCTTGAGCGCGCTCAGGCGGTTGAGGTCGGTATAGGCGCCGCTGTCGGCGTGTCCGGAGACCAGGCTCTTGGGCGTCATGGGCAGGCCTCCTCAGATCACGATCAGGTCGGCCTGCAAGGCGCCGGCCTGCTTCAGGGCTTCGAGGATCGCCATCAGGTCGCTGGGCGCCGCCCCGACCTGGTTCACCGCACGGACGATCTCGTCCAGGGTGGTACCCGGGCCGAACTTGAACATCGGCTTGGCCTCCTGCTGGGCATTGACGCGAGAGCGCGGCACCACGGCGGTCTGACCATTGGAGAACGGCCCCGGCTGGCTGACGATCGGGTCTTCGGTGATGGTCACGGTGAGGCTGCCGTGGGTCACCGCCGCCGGCGAGACCTTGACGTTCTGGCCGATGACGATGGTGCCGGTACGCGAGTTGATGATGACCTTGGCCACGGCCTGGCCCGGGTCGATCTCCAGGTTCTCGAGGATCGACAGGTAGTCCACCCGCTGGCTTGGGTCCATGGGCGCGGTGACGCGCACCGAGCCACCGTCCACGGCCTGGGCGACACCCGGGCCGAGCAGCTCATTGATCTTGTCGACGATGTGCTTGGCGGTGGTGAAGTCCGGGCGGTTGAGGTTCAACGTCAGGCTGTTGCCCTGGTTGAAGCCGCTCGGCACCGCACGCTCGACGGTGGCACCGCCCGGGATACGGCCGGCCGAGGGCACGTTGACGGTGATCTTGGAACCATCCCGACCTTCGGCGTCGAAGCCGCCCACCACCAGGTTGCCCTGGGCCACGGCGTAGACATTGCCGTCGATACCCTTGAGTGGGGTCATCAGCAAGCTGCCGCCGCGCAGGCTCTTGGAGTTACCGATGGAAGAAACGGTGATGTCGACCACTTGGCCGGGCTTGGCGAAGGCCGGCAGGTCCGCGTGCACGGATACCGCCGCCACGTTCTTGAGCTGCACGTTGCCCGACCCTGGCGGCACCTTGATGCCGAACTGCGAGAGCATGTTGTTGAAGGTCTGCAGGGTGAATGGGGTCTGGGTGGTCTGGTCACCCGTACCGTTCAAGCCCACCACCAGGCCGTAACCGATCAACTGGTTGGTACGCACGCCGGAAATGCTGGCGATGTCCTTCAGGCGCTCGGCCTGGGCGCCGAAGGCACAGGACAGAAGCAGGGTCGCGGCGATCAGCTGCCTTACGTTGAACATGGTCATTCGACTCAGAAGGGCCAGAGCGGGCTGATGAAGAAGCGGTCCAGCCAACCGGGCTGGCTGGCATCGGCGAAGGAGCCGGTACCCGAGTAGGTGATACGCGCATCGGCCACGCGGGTGGACGGCACGGTGTTGTCGGTGGCGATGTCATCGGCGCGGATCAGGCCGGCGATACGCACCAGCTCCTCGCCGGTGTTCAGGGTCAGCCACTTCTCGCCACGCACGGCGATGATGCCGTTGGGCAGCACCTCGGCCACGGTGACGGTAATCGAACCGGTCAGGGTGTTGCCCTGGGTCGCCTTGCTGTCACCCTTGGTGGCGCGCTCGCCGCTATAGCCAGCCTCCAGCGACAGGTCACCGCCCCCGAAAGGGTTGTTGGTGTTCGGGCTGGTGCCGAACAGCGAGGTCAGGCCGATGTTGGCGTTGCTGTTCTTCTGGATCTGCGAACCTGCGTTCTTGCTAGCCGAAGTGCGCTCGTTGAGGGTGATGGTGATGATGTCACCCACCCGGAACGCCTTGCGGTCGGTGTACAGGTTCTGCTCGAAACCGGCCTGGTAGATCGAACCGTTGTTGGCCGCCGCGGGCAACGGGGTACGCGGCAACACCGGCGCGTAGTACGGGTCGTTGGGCTTTGGCGTCGGCGCGACGCAACCGGCCAACAACACCGCGCCCCCGAGGGCGAAGACGGACAACAGACGATTCATGACGCTTACCTCACGGTGTAACGGGCTTGGGGCTTACAGCTGCTGGGTGACGAACGAGAGCATCTGGTCGGCGGTGGAGATGACCTTGGAGTTCATCTCGTAGGCGCGCTGGGTGGTGATCATGTTCACCAGCTCTTCCACGGTGCTGACGTTGGAGTTCTCCAGGGTCTGCTGCAAGGTGGTGCCGAAGCCGTTCAGGCCCGGAGTACCGATCTGCGGTGCACCGCTGGCGGCGGTCTCCAGGAACAGGTTGTTGCCGATGGCCTGCAGGCCGGTCGGGTTGATGAAGTCGGCAGTCTGGATGTTGCCGATGATCTGCGCGGCCGGGTTGCCGGCGGTGGTGATCGACACGGTGCCGTCCTGGCCGACGGTGAAGGTCTGGGCATCCGGCGGCACGACGATCGCAGGCTCCAGGGCGAAACCGTTGGCGGTGACGATCTGGCCGTCGGAATTCAGGTGGAAGGTGCCGTCACGGGTATAGGAGACGGTGCCGTCCGGCTGCAGCACCTGGAAGAAGCCGCGACCGTTGACGGCCATGTCCAGCGGATTCTCGGTGGTCTGCAGGCTGCCAGCGGTGAAGTTCTTCTGGGTGCCGACGATGCGCACACCGGTACCGACCTGCAGGCCCGAGGGCAGCTCGCTGTCCTGGGTCGACTGGGCACCGGGCTGGCGCTTGATCTGGTACAGAAGGTCCTGGAATTCGGCGCGATCACGCTTGAAGCCGGTGGTCGAGACGTTGGCCAGGTTGTTGGAGATGACAGTCAGGTTGGTGTCCTGGGCGGACAGGCCGGTCTTAGCGACCCAAAGAGCCGGAAGCATTTAGTGTTCTCCTCGTGCGCCTGTTTTACGGCACCCGTTCAAAAGTGATTAGCCGATTTGCAAAACCCGAGCCATGGCTTCATCGCCTTCCTTGGCCGCGTTCATCATCTTGACGTGCAGCTCGAACTGGCGGGACAGGGCCAGTACCGAGGTCATTTCCTCGACGGCGTTGACGTTGCTCGACTCCAGAAAGCCCGACACCACCTTGACGTTGACGTCGGCATCGGCCGGCTGGCCGCTGGTGGTGTGGATCATGCCGTCCAAGCCCTTGGTCAGGCCCTTGGTATCGGGGTTGACCAGCTTGATGCGATCGACCTCGGCCATCACCCGCGGGTCTTCACCCATGGCGCGGATGCTGATGGTGCCGTCTTCGCCGATCTCCACCTTCTGCTCCGGCGGAATGGCGATCGGGCCGCCATTGCCGATCACCGGCATGCCGTTGCCGGCACGCAGCACGCCCAGGGCATCGATGTTCAGGCTGCCGGTGCGCACGTAGGCTTCGCTGCCGTCCGGTGCCTGCACGGCGATGAAACCGTCACCGCTGACGGCCACGTCCAGCTCGCGGCCGGTTTCCACCAGGGCACCTGCGGTGAAGTCGGTAGCCGGGCGTTCGGTCATGGCAAACGCACGCGCCGGAAAGCTGTCGCCGAACACCGGCATCGACCGCGCCTGCTCCAGGTCGCGCTGGAAGCCGTTGGTAGAAACGTTCGCCAGGTTGTTGGCGTGGGCCCGCTGGGCCAGCGCGTTCTGGCTGGCGCCGGTCATGGCCACGTAAAGCATCTTGTCCACAGTCTCTCCTTCTGCGCGTACCCGTGCCGCGCGCATGCTGCACAGGGATAAGCAAATATCGAACCAAGGTTGCCAACCCAGTAATTACGGGGACTGTAGCGCCTGGCTCGACCTTGACCGTCAGTTTGTCGGCGAATCTTTGCCGACAGCGGCAAGACACTGCTCAGTAATCGCGGCAACCGGCATTGTTGTAAGGGCCGGAGTGACGCACCCAACCTTCGCCCGGGTTGCTGGCCGAGCACATGAAGCGGCCGGTGGCCAGGCTTTGCCATTGGTAGAAAGGCGCGGGGGCCGCAGACAGCGACAGGGAGATGCACAGCGCGGGGAACAGGCTGAGCGGGAGCCGTTTTTTCATGGAGGTATCTCGTTGGCAGGGGCTGCCAGGCAGCCCCTGCCCGATCATCAGGTCATCTGGATGATGGTCTGCATGATGGTGCTTTCAGTGGAGATGGTCTTGGCGTTGGCCTGGTAGTTGCTCTGGGCTTTGATCAGGTTGACCAGCTCGCCGGTGAGATCGACGTTGGAGTCTTCCAGCGCACCGCCCGCGATCTGGCCCAGGGTGCCGGTGCCAGGCTCGCCGATGACCGGCACACCCGAAGCATAGGACTCCTTCCAGGCGGTGCCGCCCACTGGCGTGAGGCCCTGCAGGTTGGCGAAGTTGGCTACCACCACCTGGCCGATCACTTTGTCCTGGCCATTGGTGAAGTTGGCGAACAGGTTGCCACTCGGGTCCACGGTCAAGCCGGTGAGCTCGCCAGTGGCATAGCCATCCTGGCTTTTGGCGGTGGTCGCCGACGCCGCGTTGTACTGGGTGGTCGCCAGCATGTCCAGGGTCACGCCGCCCGTGCGCGCAGTGGCACCATTGCCGACCCAGTCGCCCGCCGCATTCTTTTCGGCCGGTACCCAGCCATTGAGGGTGAAAGTCTTGTCATCGCCGATATCCAGACCACCGGGCACCGCGCCCGCCGTCATGGCGGCGGTGTCCAGGGTACCGTCGGACTTGAACGGCAGCTTGTTGACCAGCGGTGTATCGAGGCTTGGATCAGTCGGGTTACGACCGTCGATGGTGGTGTACATGGTCCACGAGTTGGTGCCCGCGTCCTTGATGAAGTACTGGTTCAGCTGGTGCGCGTTGCCCTGGCTGTCGAACACGTCGGTGTTGAAGGTGTAGTTGTAGCTGTTGACATTGGTCGGATCGAACGGCGTCACGCTCGGCGTCGAGGCGCTGGAGTTGAGGTTGACGGTTTCGGAAATCCGACCGGTCGGGTTAGGCGAGAGGTTCGAGGTATCGATCTGCAGGTTGGTCAGCACCCCCTGGACGATCTTGCCATCGGCATCGACCGCATAGCCCTGCAGGTTGGCGCCCGAGGCGTTGACGATGTAGCCGTCCTTGTCGCTGTAGAACGCACCGGCACGGGTGTAGATCTTCGAGCCATTGTCGCTCAGGGCGAAGAAGCCGTTGCCGTCGATGGCAAGGTCCAGGGCCTGGCCGGTGCCGTTGATATTGCCCGGGGTGAACATCTGCGATACCGCGGCGGTCTTCACACCGCTACCGACAGTGGTCTTGCCGGCGCTGGTGCCGCGAATGGACGCCGAGTACTGGTCAGCGAATTCGGCACGGGAGGACTTGAAGCCTGTGGTGGCCACGTTGGCGATGTTGTTGCCGGTAACGTTCAGAGCCTTGTTCGCCGCGTAGAGCCCGCTCAGGCCAATATTGAAAGACATTTACTTGCTCCTTCTGCCGATTGCGCGGCGTTAGATTCCGATGGTAGTTACTTTGGAGATGCCGATCTTGCCGATGCCGGCAAGGTTGAGCATCATCTCGCCGCCGCTCTGGAAGCTGACACTGTTCACCGTTGCCGGCAGCAGCGTGGCGAGCGTCACGCTCTTGCCATCGACCGTGGTGCTGGCGGCGAAGGTGTAGTTGCCCGGGTCGACTTTCTCGCCCTTGTCGTTGGTGCCATCCCAGATGAAGTCGGCGGTACCGGCCTTCTGCGCACCCAGCTCGATGGTCTTGACCACGTTGCCGTCCTTGTCCTTGATGGTGACCTTGCCTTCGGTGATGTTCTGCGGCAGTACCACCTGGCCGGTGAAGCTCTTGGTGGTGTCGACCATGGCCTTGTCGTTCTGCACGATCACCGAACGGCCGACCAGGGACGAGGCCTGCAGCGCCTGGGAAGAGCCCATGCCGCTGAGGATGCCGTTGACCGACTGGTTCAGCGTCTGGATACCTTCAAGGCTGCTGAACTGGGCCAGCTGGGCGACGAATTCGCCGTTCTCCTGAGGGTCCAGTGGGTTCTGGTTCTTCATTTGGGTGACCAGCAGTTGCAAGAACGCATCCTTGCCCAGCGCACTGCCGGCGGTACCGGTGCTGCTGTCGGTCTTGGGGTTCTGCTTTTGCAGCGACGTCAGGTAGGCACTGCCGACTTCGCTGGTGGAATTGGTCGTGGTCATGTCGATGTCCTATCACTGACCCAGGGTCAGGACCTTCTGCATCATGGTCTTGGCGGTGTTCATCAGTTCGGCGTTGGTCTGGAACGCACGGCTGGCGGAGATCATGTCGGCCATCTCCTCCACCACATTGACGTTCGGGTAGTAGACGTAGCCGTCTTTGTTCGCCGCCGGATGGTTGGGCTCGTAGCGCGCCTCGAGGTTGCTCTGGTCCTCGACGATGCCCATCACCTGCACGCCCTGCCCCGCCTCGCCCTGGTCCTGGAACAGCGACTGGCCGGCACCATCCTGGGCCTGCTGGAACGTGGTGGCGAACACCGGGTGGCGTGCGCGGTAGGTCTGGTCGATGCTCGAGGACACGGTCTCGGCGTTGGCGATGTTCGAGGCAACGGTGTTGAGGCGGGTGTTCTGCGCACTCATGCCGCTACCGGCAATGTTGAAGACACTGGCAAGGGACATGGTCACTCTCCGCGCAGGGCCGAAATCAGCCCTTTGAATTTACTGTTGAGCAGGGTGAAGCTGGCCTGGAAGCCAATGGCGTTCTCTGCGTAGTTCGACTGCTCGATCTGCGCATCGACGGTGTTCTGGTCGATCGAAGGCTGCATCGGCGTGCGGTACTTGAGGGTGTCATCGCCCATGGCCAAGCCCTGGGCCTCGATGTGCCGGGTGTTGGTACGGTCCAGGGCGATGCGGCCGTCCTGCTGCTTGGCCGCCTCGGCGGCGAGCACCGCCGAGAAATCCATGTCGCGCGCCTTGTAGTTGGGCGTGTCGGCATTGGCGATGTTATTGGCCAGGACCTCGGCGCGCTGGGCGCGGAAGCTCAATGCCTGCTCATGGATGCCGAGCGCCTTGTCGAAGCTGATGCTCATGTCTGGGAAACCTTCGAAGGTTGACCGGAAGAATCGTGAGCAGGCTAGAGCAAGGTTTGTGCCAAGCGGCAAGGGCCCAGTAAAACCGGGGTTTGGGGCGCAGGTGGCAAAATGGGATGCCAGAAAAGCGGCAAAGTGCTTCCGCCTGGTGAAGGGAAAGCGGCAATCGCGTGGTGGCAAAAGCGGCAAAACAAAAAATTGACACCAATTGAGGCCATGGTCGAACCATGCACAGCTTGAGGCTCAGGGTCTGGGCAAACCAGATCGCTCCCAAGCTGTATCATCGACGAATTTGTCGGCTATTTCAGTGGAATTTACGAATTTTCCCACAAGCTACACGGAAATGATCACCATTTTTTCGTGATGTGATTTCCCCCTGCACACGCTGTCAGGGAGACACCACATGTTTCTAGGCCACTACATACCTTCGTGGCAGGAAATCGAGTCACGCATTATCAATGAAATGGGCTATCAGGGAGGCGCCCATTTCCGCACGCACCTCAACGAACAGGTCGCCTCGCTGGCGCTCAACCTACGCCGGGTCAGAGCCGTTCAATCGGCCTTCGACCAGGCTGAATGGCAAGCTGCACGTATGCTGCGCCAACGCTTCGCCGACCTCGAAATCGCCAGCATCGTCGACGAACTGCTCATCGTCGTGAGGCAGATGGCGATGATCATCGCCAGCGGCGTCATCACCGGCGGCGCCATTGGTGCAGGAATAGGCGTATTGGGTGCAGGAGCGAGCGCCATTCCCTTTGCCGGCGCGGGCGCGGCGATGGGTCTTAAGGTCAGCGGCTGGATCCTCGGCGTACTGGGGCTGGCGTCCATCGCCGAGTTTTTCATCGACGGCCTGCCACGCATCGGCGAGTACTACCTCGATGGCATCTGCATAGCCTGGAAAGGTACGCGTGGCGACGAAGGTCTGAGCCCATTCAGCCAGGACGACCCGCATGCGGTATCCCGAGCCGCCCATCATATTGCCCTGGGTCATGTAGAAGTCGTGGTGTTGCTACTGGGCGCGATTGTGTCCTACCTCACGCGCGGGCGAGGCGACGCCCGGGTGCTGGCGCAGGAGATGGCGGCCAGCCGCAAAGGTGCGCGGCTGGGGCAATGGATGCTCAAGCATGAAGAAGGGTTGAAGAAACGGCCGGATCTGCAGGTGCCGGTGCGGCGCAAGGGGGCGGTGGGTGACCCGCAACCGGTTCGCCCGAATCAGCCCAAGAAGGAGTCAATGAAGGCCCACCCCGGCACGATGGCATTGCATAATGTTGAATGCTTCAAAGCTGACAAAGTGCCGGAATACAAAATAGGAGAATTCAAGCGACAGTTGAATGGTCAGGAAGATGGGCTCAACGGGATGACTGTTGAAGAATTTTTGGAAAAAGTTGAAAGCCCGAACCAGCGAAACAAAGGGCTTGCCCAGAGAGCGAGAAGGAAGGAACAGGAAGTCATCCAGGAAAAATTTGCAAAAGAGCTCAGGAAAACCATGGATCCATCTGAAGCGCAACGGATCGCAATAGAAAAAGCCCGAAACCGCATGTCAATCACAGCGGCACTACACAACCCAGACCTCATCGCAGGAGGTCGAGACGTCATATCGGACTTTGGGGACCGACAAGTAAACTCAATAATAGGCCCCCAATGGAAAACAAAGATACCCAACTTGAAGAAAGCCGCCGAAACGGTACCGCTGGAGCTCAGAGGCTCAACCCGCATGAATATAAAACTACACAAATGCTAACGCAAGGCGATTGAAATGGATAAAATTTTTTCCAAGTTCATTGAAAACTTCGGCCTACCGATTGACCGCCGGGAAGTACCTACCTCCACAATCGAAAGATACAGAGACAAGCTTCCCTCCAAGCTCTTGGAATATTGGTCCGAACATGGATGGGGAGGCTATGGAGAGGGCATATTCTGGCTGGTCAACCCACAAGAGTATGACGCCGTAGTTTCCTGCTGGATTGCAGGCACCGCATTTGACTCACATGACAACTATCACTTGATTGCAAGAAGCGCTTTTGGAGACTTATATCTATGGGGCGAAAAAACTGGATTCTCACTGGAAATAGCAAGCCTTAGCTCTCAGTACGTCTTCTATAAAACTGATTTTACAAAAGAACAGCTCAACTCCGAACTTCAAGGCTTTATCCTATCAAGAAAAGTCGACTCAAATGATTTCAATGACCTTTTCAATCCCGCCAGAGAAAAGCTTGGCAGACTTAAACATGATGAGATGTACGGCTTTTTCCCTGCACTCATGCTGGGTGGCTCCGACTCCCTGCAGCACCTTCAAAAAGTCAGCGCCATTGAGCACTTGGTCTTTCTTGCGCAACTGGCAGACCTGCAGCCTTATCCCTTCTCCGAGCAACCCGATTGATGCTGCAACCATTCAATGAAGTAGCACAATCACGGACCAAGCGCCGTCAGGCGCCTGGCACCTATATGATGGGCGGGCCTAGCCAGGTGGAGCATCTCGAAAAGGTCAAGGCCGTAGAGCACCTACTTTTCCTTTCACAGCTCACTGAACTCGAGCCTTACAGCTTCTCTGACTTCTGAAGCTGAACCTCACAGCCTCCACCTACCTCATTTGGCCTGGTAGATGATCCCCGGGCTGCACTGCACCATCTGGTAGTGGTCCGGCAAGCCGTTGAGCGCCTCGGACGCGCCGAGGAACAGGTAGCCACCGGGCTTGAGGGTGCTGTGGATGCGTAGCAGGATGTCTTTCTTGACCTGAGCCGAGAAGTAGATCAGCACGTTGCGGCAGAACACGATGTCGAACTTGCCCAACGCCGCGTAGCTGTCGAGCAGGTTGAAGGAGCGGAACTCCACCCGGCTGCGAATCGGCGCCTTGACCGCCCAGCGGCCCGGGCCCTTGGTGTCGAAGTAGCGCTGCAGGCGCTCCTGGGACAGGCCACGGCCGATGGCCAGGCTGTCGTATTCGCCGGTCTTGCAGTTGGTCAGCATCGACCCGGACAGGTCGGTGGCGACGATCTGCGCGCCCATCTTCAACTGGCCCAGGTTGCTGCGCTCGAACTCATCGATGGCCATGGAGATCGAGTACGGCTCCTGCCCCGAGGAGCAGGCCGCCGACCAGATGCGCAGGCGCTGGCCGGGGTTGTTCTTGATGAACTCCGGGATGACCTTGTTCTTGAGCACCTCGAAGGGGTAGGTGTCGCGGAACCACAGGGTCTCGTTGGTCGTCATGGCGTCGACCACCTGCTCGCGCAAACCGCCCCGTGGCTGGCTCTGGATACGCTGCACCAACTCGCCCAACGACTTGATGCCCTGCTGCTCCATCAGCTTATTGAGACGGCTGGACACCAGGTACTGCTTATTCTCGCCCAGCAAGATGCCACAGGCTTTCTCCAGGAAGACCCGGAACTGTTCGAAATCCAAATTACCCGTAGACAATGCTGCCGCCTCTTTCCAATCACTGGTGCCGGGGGCTGGCCCCCGGCGGTTTCAATGCGTCGCCTTGATCCGGTCGACCACCCGCTGGGCCAGGTCGTCCGGCTTGAACTTGGCCAGGAAGTCGTCGGCACCGACCTTCTTGACCATCGCCTGGTTGAAGACGCCGGACAGCGAAGTATGCAGCACGATGTGCAACTTTTGCATGCGTGGATCGCTGCGAATCTCCGCGGTCAGGGTATAGCCGTCCATCTCCGGCATTTCAATGTCGGAGATCATCATCAGGAATTCTTCATCCGGGCGCTTGCCCTCTTCCACCAGCTTGTGCAGGTAGTCCAGGGCCTGGCGGCCGTCGTTGAGCGCCACCACCTCGACACCCACTGCCTGCAGGCAGCGGCTGACCTGCTTGCGCGCAACCGACGAGTCGTCGACCGTGAGCACCCGCAGCATCACTGCCTTGTCTTGCACCTCGGCATCGATCACCCCGGCAGAAATGGCCTCGGAGGCCGGCGACACCTCGGCCAGCACCTTCTCCACGTCGACGATCTCCACCATGCGGTTGTCCACGCGGGTGACCGCCGTCAGGTAGTGGTCGCGACCGGTACCCTTGGGTGGCGGGTGGATCTCTTCCCAGTTCATGTTGACGATGCGTTCGACCGAATGCACCAGAAAGCCCTGGGTCTTGGTGTTGTACTCGGTGATGATCACGAAGCTGTTGCGTGTTTCTTCCCGCAGGCCGGGCAAGCCGGTCGCCATCGACAGGTCGAGGATGGGAATGGTTGCTCCGCGGATGTTCGCCACGCCACGCACCACCGGGTGGGACTTGGGCATCACGGTCAGCTCCGGGCACTGCAGCACTTCCCGCACCTTGAATACGTTGATGCCATAGAGCTGTTCGCCATTGAGGCGGAACAGCAACAGCTCCAGGCGATTCTGCCCCACCAGTTGCGTACGCTGGTTGACCGAATCCATGACTCCAGCCATGCCAGACTCCTCTAGTTCTCGCCTATGTACCGAATCGGCACGGGCTTTGCTTTTTTGAGCGCCATGTATATGAAAACGACATTTTTCCGACGTCTGACGCGCCTGCTGGGCGGCTCGCTGGCCATGATCTGCCTGCTGGCCCCCGGCAACCGAGCGCTGGCCGATGCGGTTACCTTGCCTGAACAGCTTATCGGCGTCACCCAAGGGTTTCTTGAATTCACCGTGGAGGACTACCTGGCCACCAGCCAGACGCCGGGCCGCTACGAGATCCAGGTCAACACCCTCGACCCGCGCCTGCGCATGCCGACATGCAGCCAACAGCTGGACGCTTCGCTGGAGAGCCCGGCACAACCGCTGGGCAGGGTCACGGTACGGGTGCGCTGCGCCGGCAGCGCGCCGTGGACGGTATTCGTGCCGGCCCAGGTGCGCTTGTTCCGCGACGTGGTGGTGATGGCGCGCCCGCTCAAGCGCGAAAGCGTCATCGGCGAAGGCGATGTGAGCCTGCGGGAACGGGACGTGGGCACGCTCAACCAAGGCTTTCTCACCGACCTGGACCAGGCCGTGGGCATGAAGCTGCTGCGCCCGACCGTGCTGGACCAGGTGCTCACGCCACAGCATCTGGAACAAGCCGAGGTGGTGCGCAAGGGCGATCACGTGGTGATCATCGCCCGCAGCGGCAGCCTGAGCGTGCGCATGCCGGGCGAAGCCTTGAGCAAAGGCGGCCTGTCGGAGCAGATCCGCGTGCGCAACCTGAACTCCAAGCGGGTGGTCAAGGCACGAGTGACCGGGCCAGGCCAAGTCGAGGTGGCCATGTAGTATTGGGCCTGCCAAGGCTCTAGTCCCTGTAGGAGCGGGCTTGCCCCGCGATTGGCCCTGCCAGGGAAACGCCATGAAGGCTAGCGACAAGGAACTGCTTTTCCTAGACTGTGTCAGAAAACGGGTTATGTGAACTTGCGCACAGGCGCCGACAAATTCGCGCCTAAAGTTTTTTTCGGGTTGGCCGAAAACAAGGCAAGCGTCCAAATTCCCAGAGGTTTCTACAATCATGGTCATCGACTTCAGTCGTTTGAATAATGCGCCATCCATCACCGGTGGCGTTCGCGGCAATACCGCGACCGGCAACGCCGAGAAAGCCGGCGAAACCAGCCAGGCGGCCAAGCCCGACGCCAGCGGAGAAGCCGTACATCTCAGCCAGGAGGCCCAGCAGTTGCAGAAGATCAGCGACCAGCTGCGTGATCAACCTGAAGTCAACAGCGCCCGCGTGGCCCAGTTGAAGCAGGCCATCGCAGAGGGTAGCTACAAGGTCGATGCCGAGCGGGTCGCCAGCAAACTGCTTGATTTCGAAGCCCAGCGCTAACCCTTTGGGGCGCTGACTTCAAAGGACGTAACGAGCCAAGAGCCAGCCATGCACGACACTACCCTGCTGCAATTGATCGAAAACGACATCGCGCCCACCCAGGAGCTGCTCGAACTGCTTCAGAAGGAAGCCGTCGCCCTGCATGGCCGTGACATGGCGCTGCTGGAGCATATCCTGGCGCGCAAACAGTCGTTGATCGTCTTGCTCGAGCAGCAGGGCATGCGACGCAACCAGCTGCTCACCGGGCTCGGCCTTTCCGCTGACCGCGAAGGCGTGAAGGCCTTGGCGGAACAATCAACGGTAGGCGAGGTCTTGCTGCAACGTTTGGACGCGCTCTCCCAATTGATGGATGCCTGCCAGGCCGCCAACGCGACCAACGGCCGGATCATCCAGGTGCAACAGCTCGCCACCGCCAACCAGATCCGCATCCTCAACGGCGGCGACTCTCCCTCGCTCTACGACAGCCGTGGCACCACCTCGCCCATGGCCAAGGCACGGGCTATCAGCCAAGTGTGATTACCGCTATCAAGGCACGGAACATACTGGCAAAATGCCGTTACTTGCGTGTGTCGTTTTTGCCTGGAGATTGAAAACCCGTGTTCAATGAAACCGATGCCCCGCAACCGCCGAAGGTGCTGACCACGCCTTTGGAGATCGCGGCCAACCTGCGCCAGCTGCAAGATAGCCATGATCCCTTGATCATCACCTTCCACGAGCGCAGCCAGCGGTTCCAGAGCTACGTGGTACACGTGGACCGTGACAGCAATACCCTGGCGCTGGATGAGATGATTCCGCGCGACGGGGAAAAATACATCGAGAACGGCGAACCGTTCCGCATCGAAGGTTTCCATGACGGGGTGCGCATCGCCTGGGATTGCAACACCGCACCGACCATCACCGAGATCAACGGCCACCGCTGCTACCGCAGCGCCCTGCCCAGCGAAGTGACCTACCACCAACGGCGCAACGCCTTCCGCGCCGCGCTCAAGCTGTCGCAGCTGGTCGATATCGTGCTCGACGGCGAAAAGCTCAAGGGCAAGGGCGCCCTGCGCGGCAAGCTGCTGGATATCTCCGCCACCGGTTGCAAGCTGCGCTTCGAGGGCAATGTGGAAGAGCGCCTGCAACTGGGCCAGGTCTACGAGCGCTTTGCCGCTGCGGCCCCGCTGGGTATCCCGCAAGCGATGGTGGAACTGCGCCACCTGCACTTCGAGGAGCGCGCCAATACCACGTTCGCCGGGGTACGCTTTCATAACCTCAATGGCCAACTGCAGCGCAAGGTCGAGAGCTTCGTGTACCAATTGCAGCGTGAGGCACGGCGGTTCGACAAAGACGACTATTGAGCCTTGCTGGGCCATGAAAAACGCCACCCGATCGGGTGGCGTTTTCGTTTTTACAGCTCGGGGAAGAATCGCGGGACAAGCCCGCGATGAGGCCGACCCTGCCACCTAGATCGACTTATCGACCTCGGCCTGCGGCTCGGCCTCTTCGGCTTTGGCCTTCTGTTCCTCAGCCTCGGTATCCTCCGCGGCCACCGGCGCCTGCATCACCTCCTGCACGGTCGCCTCATCCACCCGCGGGTCGAGCGCCGCCGACAACGGCGAACCGGCCGCTGGCATGGCCACGTGGCCCAGTGGCGCGTCCTGCACCTGGTGCAACCCGGTGACCGCCTTCGGCCGGATACGCCACACCAGCACCAAGGCGAAGAACAGGAAGAAGGCGTACAGCATCTGCGGCCCCAACGCTTTCATCAGCACCCCCGCCGCCAGCGGCCCGATACAGGCCCCCACGCCGTAGGTCACCAGCAACATGGCCGTCAACGAGACACGCCGCTCGCTTTCGACATGGTCGTTGGAAAACGCGACCGCCAGCGGATACAGGCAGAACTGCAGCAGCGAAATCACGAAACCGATGGCGAACAGCAACTCCAGCGGCACGCTGGGCAGCACCGCCAGCGGCAATGCCGCCAGCGCCAGGCCGATCGAGACACTACGGATCAACACGGCTCGGTCGTAGCGGTCCGACAGCCAACCGAGCGGCCACTGCACCACCAACCCCGCGAAGATGCAGCTACCCATGAACAGACCGATCTGCTCGGTGGTCAGCCCCTGTTTGGCCGCATACAAGGGCGCCAGGCCGTAGAACGACCCCACGATCAAGCCCGAGCCCAGCACCGTGGACAAGGACTGGGGTACCCGTTTGAGGAAGAACTTCGGCTCCATCGGCGCCGGACGCAACGGCGCCGGGTGGATGCGCCGGGTCATCGCCACCGGCACCAGGCACAAGGCAAAACACATGGCCACCAGCATCAGCAGTTCAGGGCCGAGTTCCGGATGCACCACCAGGATCAACTGGCCGAGCACCAGGCCCAGGTAGGAGGCGATCATGTAGCCACTGAACACCGCCCCGCGGTGCTTCACATCGGCCTGCTCGTTGAGCCAGCTCTCGATGACCATGTACTGGCACATCATCCCCAGGCCGACGATCATCCGCAGCCCTACCCAGACCGGCAACCAGTTGGTCATGCCATGCCCGAGCACGGCGGCACACACGATGCCGGCGCACGTGGCATAGGCGCGTATGTGCCCGACCCGGCCGATCAGCCGGTGGCCGATCTTGCCGCCCACCGCCAGGCCGAAATAGTTGGCGGCCATCAAGGCGCCGACCCAGAGGCTGTCCACATGGTCGGCGGCCAGGCGCAGGGCCAGGTAGGTACTGAGCAGGCCCGAGCCGATCAACATCATCAGCGCGGCGAAATACAACGACTGAAACGGCTTCCAGATATTTCGCATAAGTCCCTTGCGGCTCCCGAGTCAGGTGGCGATGGGTTGCAGACAAGCATAAGGGCAAATGCCAGGGAATGAGTGCAGTGGCAGGTAAAATGCTGTTGCCGGGGCGCGTCCGGTGCAGGTCATGTCGTGATCAGGCCTGTGCAGCAAGCTGAAAGGCCCCTTCCGCTGGCTGAAACGCATCCATGTCCCAAGTCGACAGGCAGTGCATTAGCCTGGGCTACCGCCTCAGCAATCATCGGAGATTTACATGATAAGGGCCAATTTCACCGCTACGCTGCATAGCCGCCACCGTGGTCAGATCGTTGTTGCAGACAACAACGTACACCCAGTTCTTGGCCTGGATGAAGACGGCTGGCTGTGCACGACAGCCGCGCGCAGGAGCATGCCACGCAGCGCGAATGAATTCCAACGACTCGCATTCCATTTTGAATTCATCGAGCACCGTGAAGACCGCACGCACTACTACATTACCTGCGCAGAACACTGGGCCTATATTGGCGCCCGGCTTGAAAGCAGTGGCAATGGCTGGCTAGGCCTGTATGGTACGCATGTGGCCGGGCGGGTCCGGGATGTGCTCAACGCCCCACATCCGTACAACCTGCTACGTACCAGGCCCTACTGGAAAATCGAAACGCTCCAGCCATGGGACGGCACACTGAAGAACGCCAGCAATATTCCCTTCTACCTGCGGGACATGAACGGCTACCGCGTTGCGGAGTCGCTCTCGGACCATGTCCCGGTAATTGACCTGGCCCGCCAGTACTACCTCAATGCCGGCGAGCGTACCGGTGACGTCCTAGAATTCTATCTAAGCGATATTCAGCTGACCTAACCAGCAAGCATAGTGCTCGGACGGCTACTCTCGCAAGGTCATGCCATTGGCCGGCAGTGGCAAGGCCGTCTTGTAGCGCACCTGCTTCAAGGCGAAACTGGAACGGATGTTGGCCACCCCTGGCAACCGCGTCAGGTAATCCAGGAATCGTTCCAGCGCCTGGATGCTGGGCAACAGTACTCGCAACAGATAGTCCGGATCGCCCGTCATCAGGTAGCACTCCATCACCTCGGGCCGCTCGGCGATTTCTTCCTCGAAGCGGTGCAGCGACTGCTCCACCTGCTTCTCCAGGCTCACATGGATGAACACGTTCACGTCCAGCCCCAGCACCTCGGGCGCCAGCAGGGTCACTTGCTGACGGATCACCCCCAGCTCCTCCATGGCCTTGACCCGGTTGAAGCAAGGCGTCGGCGACAGGTTCACCGAGCGGGCCAGCTCTGCGTTGGTGATGCGGGCGTTTTCCTGGAGGCTGTTGAGAATGCCAATATCCGTACGATCGAGTTTGCGCATGAGACAAATTCACCGGTTTTTTGTGTTTATGCGGAATGTTTATCTGGCCCGTCAGGCAAAGGCAATCAACTTGAGAGAAAAATTCTCTGGCCATCCCCCTATGATGTATTTAGCGCTGACTTACCAGTCACAAGCCGGTACTCAGCGGCGACCGCTTCAAAGCTCACAAAAACAACATTCGAGCGAGCGTAAAAGGCATGAACGAGTACGCCCCCCTGCAGCTGCATGTGCCCGAGCCTACCGGCCGGCCAGGCTGCCAGACCGATTTTTCCTACCTGCGTCTGAACGACGCCGGTCTTGTCCGTAAACCTCCTGTCGATGTGGAGCCCGCCGACACCGCGGATCTCTCCTATAGCCTGATTCGCGTCCTGGACGAGCACGGCAACGCCGTCGGCCCCTGGGCCGAGGACATCGACCCGCAGGTCCTGCGCCAAGGCATGCGCGCCATGCTCAAGACGCGGATCTTCGACAACCGCATGGTCGTCGCCCAGCGCCAGAAGAAGATGTCCTTCTACATGCAGAGCCTGGGCGAGGAAGCCATCGGCAGTGCCCAGGCCCTGGCGCTGCAATACACCGACATGTGCTTCCCAACCTATCGCCAGCAGAGCATTCTGATGGCCCGGGACGTCTCCCTGGTCGAGATGATCTGCCAGTTGCTGTCCAACGAGCGCGACCCGCTCAAGGGCCGCCAGCTGCCGATCATGTACTCGGTGCGCGAAGCCGGCTTCTTCACCATCAGCGGCAACCTGGCCACCCAGTTCGTGCAGGCGGTCGGCTGGGCCATGGCCTCGGCGATCAAGGGCGACACCAAGATCGCCTCGGCCTGGATCGGCGACGGCGCCACCGCCGAGTCGGACTTCCACACCGCCCTGACCTTCGCCCACGTCTACCGCGCCCCGGTGATCCTCAACGTGGTCAACAACCAATGGGCCATCTCCACCTTCCAGGCCATCGCCGGGGGTGAATCGACCACCTTCGCCGGCCGTGGCGTGGGTTGCGGCATCGCTTCGCTGCGGGTCGACGGCAACGACTTCATCGCGGTTTACGCCGCCTCGCGCTGGGCCGCCGAACGCGCCCGCCGTGGCCTGGGCCCGACCTTGATCGAATGGGTCACCTACCGCGCAGGCCCGCACTCGACCTCCGACGACCCGTCCAAGTACCGCCCGGCCGACGACTGGAGCCACTTCCCACTGGGCGACCCGATCGCGCGTCTGAAGCAGCACCTGATCGCCAGCGGCCATTGGTCCGAGGAAGAACACCAGGCGGTCACCGCCGAGCTCGAGGCCGAAATCCTCAAGGCCCAGAAGGAAGCCGAGCAGTACGGCACCCTGGGCAATGGCCACATCCCGAGTGCCGCCTCGATGTTCGAGGACGTGTACAAGGAAATGCCCGAACACCTGCGCCGCCAGCGCCAGGAACTGGGGGTCTGAGATGAACGATCACAACAACAGCATCCATCTGGAATCCGCCATGTCCACCACCACCATGACCATGATCCAGGCCCTGCGCTCGGCCATGGACATCATGCTCGAGCGCGACGACAACGTGGTGATCTACGGCCAGGACGTCGGCTACTTCGGCGGCGTGTTCCGTTGCACCGAAGGCCTGCAGGCCAAGTACGGCAAGTCGCGGGTGTTCGACGCGCCGATTTCCGAGAGCGGTATCGTCGGCACTGCCGTGGGCATGGGCGCCTATGGCCTGCGCCCGGTGGTGGAGATCCAGTTCGCCGACTACTTCTACCCGGCCTCCGACCAGATCGTCTCGGAGATGGCCCGCCTGCGCTACCGTTCGGCCGGCCAGTTCACTGCCCCGCTGACCTTGCGCATGCCCTGTGGCGGCGGCATCTACGGCGGTCAGACCCACAGCCAGAGCCCGGAGGCGATGTTCACCCAGGTCTGCGGCCTGCGTACGGTGATGCCATCCAATCCCTATGACGCCAAGGGCCTGCTGATCGCCGCCATCGAATGCGACGACCCGGTGATCTTCCTGGAGCCCAAGCGCCTGTACAACGGCCCGTTCGACGGCCACCACGACCGCCCGGTGACGCCGTGGTCCAAGCACCCGCAGAGCGCGGTACCCGACGGCTACTACCAGGTCCCGCTGGACAAGGCTGCCATTGCTCGCCCAGGCAACGACGTGACCGTGCTGACCTACGGCACCACGGTGTACGTGTCCCAGGTGGCCGCCGAGGAGACCGGCGTCGACGCCGAGGTCATCGACCTGCGCAGCCTGTGGCCGCTGGACCTGGACACCATCGTCGAGTCGGTCAAGAAGACCGGCCGCTGCGTGGTGGTCCACGAGGCCACCCGTACCTGCGGTTTCGGCGCCGAACTGGTGTCGCTGGTCCAGGAGCATTGCTTCCATCACCTCGAGGCGCCGATCGAGCGCGTCACTGGCTGGGACACCCCCTACCCTCACGCACAGGAATGGGCCTACTTCCCCGGCCCTTCGCGGGTAGGTGCGGCATTGAAACGGGTCATGGAGGTCTGAATGGGCACGCACGTCATCAAGATGCCGGACATCGGCGAAGGCATCGCACAGGTCGAGTTGGTGGAATGGTTCGTCAAGGTCGGCGATGTGATCGCCGAGGACCAAGTGGTGGCCGATGTCATGACCGACAAAGCCACCGTGGAAATCCCTTCGCCGGTCAGCGGCAAGGTGTTGGCCCTGGGCGGCCAGCCAGGTGAGGTGATGGCGGTCGGCAGCGAGCTGATCCGCATCGAAGTCGAAGGCGGCGGCAACCACGTGGATGCGCCGCAGGCCAAGCCGGTCGAAGCCGTCGCGGCCCCTGCTCCGGCGCCGGTCGCCGAGCCACCGCGCAGCGCACCTCAAGTGATGGCCAGCCAGCCTGCCAGCACCAGCACTGCCGCGCCTATCGTGCCGCGCCAGGCCAGCGACAAGCCTCTGGCCTCCCCGGCCGTGCGCAAGCGCGCCCTGGATGCCGGTATCGAGCTGCGCTACGTGCATGGCAGCGGCCCGGCCGGGCGCATCCTGCATGAAGACCTCGATGCGTTCATCAGCAAGCCCCACAGCAGCGCCGGCCAAGCGCCGAGCGGCTACGCCAGGCGTACCGACAGCGAGCAGGTGCCGGTCATCGGCCTGCGCCGCAAGATCGCCCAGCGCATGCAGGATGCCAAGCGCCGCGTCGCCCATTTCAGCTACGTCGAGGAAATCGACGTCACCGCCCTGGAAGCCCTGCGCCAGCAGCTCAACCAGAAGCACGGCGAAAGCCGCGGCAAGCTGACCCTGCTGCCGTTCATCGTGCGCGCCATGGTCGTGGCCCTGCGCGATTTCCCGCAGATCAACGCCACCTATGACGACGAAGCCCAGGTCATCACCCGCCATGGCGCGGTGCATGTAGGCATCGCCACCCAGGGCGACAATGGCCTGATGGTGCCGGTGTTGCGCCATGCCGAAGCCGGCAGCCTGTGGAGCAACGCCGCCGAGATCGCCCGCCTGGCCAACGCCGCGCGCAACAACAAGGCCAGCCGCGACGAGCTGTCGGGCTCGACCATCACCTTGACCAGCCTCGGCGCACTGGGCGGTATCGCCAGCACGCCAGTGGTCAACACGCCGGAAGTGGCCATCGTCGGGGTCAACCGCATGGTCGAACGACCGGTGGTGATCGACGGCCAGATCGTCGTGCGCAAGATGATGAACCTGTCCAGTTCCTTCGACCACCGTGTGGTCGATGGCATGGATGCCGCCCTGTTCATCCAGGCCGTACGTGGCCTGCTGGAACAGCCCGCCTGCCTGTTCGTGGAGTGAGCATGCAACAGATCCTCAATACCACCCTGCTGATCATCGGTGGCGGCCCTGGCGGCTACATCGCCGCCATTCGCGCCGGCCAGCTGGGCATCCCCACCGTGCTGGTCGAAGGCCAGGCGCTGGGCGGCACCTGCCTGAACATCGGCTGCATCCCGTCCAAGGCGCTGATCCACGTGGCCGAGCAGTTCCATCAGGCCAGCCGCCTCGATGACACCTCCCCCCTGGGCATCAGCGTGTCCGCACCGCGCCTGGACATCACCCGCAGCGTGGCCTGGAAGGACGGCATCGTCGATCGCCTGACCAGCGGTGTCGCCGCACTGCTGAAGAAGAACGGCGTGAAGGTGATCCACGGCTGGGCCAGGATTCTCGACGGCAAGAACGTCGAGGTCGATGGCCAGCGTATCCAGTGCGAACACCTGCTGCTGGCCACCGGCTCCACCAGCGTGGAACTGCCGATGCTGCCGCTGGGCGGCCCGGTGATCTCTTCCACCGAGGCCCTGGCGCCCAAGGCCCTGCCCCAGCATCTGGTGGTGGTTGGTGGCGGCTATATCGGCCTGGAGCTGGGCATTGCCTACCGCAAGCTCGGTGTGCAGGTCAGCGTGGTGGAAGCCCGCGAGCGCATCCTGCCGACCTACGACGCCGAGCTGACCCAGCCGGTGGCCGAGTCGGTGAAGAAACTGGGCATCGCCCTGTACCTGGGTCACAGCGTCGAAGGCTACGAGAACGGTTGCCTGCTGGCCAACGACGGCCAGGGCGGGCAACTGCGCCTGGAGGCCGACCAGGTGCTGGTCGCGGTCGGTCGTCGTCCGCGCACCCAGGGCTTCAACCTTGAATGCCTGGACCTGAAGATGAACGGTGCGGCAGTGGCCATCGATGAACGCTGCCAGACCAGCATGCGCAACGTCTGGGCCATTGGCGATGTGGCCGGCGAGCCGATGTTGGCGCACCGCGCCATGGCCCAGGGCGAAATGGTGGCGGAAATCATCGCCGGCAAGGCACGGCGTTTCGAGCCGGCTGCAATTGCCGCGGTGTGCTTCACCGACCCGGAAGTGGTGGTGGTCGGCAAGACCCCGGAGCAAGCCAGCCAGCAAGGCCTGGATTGCATCGTCGCGCAGTTCCCCTTCGCCGCCAACGGCCGGGCCATGACCCTGGAAGCGAAAAGCGGCTTCGTGCGCGTGGTGGCCCGCCGTGACAACCACCTGATCCTCGGCTGGCAGGCCGTAGGGGTGGCGGTCTCGGAGTTGTCCACTGCCTTCGCCCAATCCCTGGAGATGGGCGCACGGCTGGAGGATGTCGCCGGCACCATCCATGCCCACCCGACCCTGGGCGAAACGGTCCAGGAGGCGGCCCTGCGTGCCTTGGGCCACGCCCTGCATATCTGACACTGAAGCGGCGACGGCCGATTTGACCCGCTGCGCCCCAGGCGCCGCGGGTCTTTTTTGTCCGGCTTTGCAAGGCTTGCCCCCCTGTAGGAGCGGGCTTGCCCCGCGATCGGGCGCGAAGCGGCCGCAAATCCGGTAAACCCTGGTATTGAGTTGGCTGATTATACGGCCGCTTCGCGCCCGATCGCGGGGCAAGCCCGCTCCTACAGGGGTCGGCTGCAGCTCATTCGAAAATGGTGTTCTTGCCCGCAGCCTTGGCCCGGTACAGCGCCCGGTCGGCCCGCGCCAGCAGGTCGTGCTGGTCTTCATCCTCCTGCCAGCGCACCACGCCGAAGCTCATGGTCAACCGGCAATCGCCGATCGGCTCCACCGCTTCCATGGCCTGGCGGATCGCGCCTGAAATCTCCAATGCCTGCTCCACCGGCGTTTGCGGCAACACGGCGACGAACTCGTCCCCCCCCCAGCGCGCCAGCAGGTCCTGAGGGCGCAGACAACCCCGGATGCATTCGACCACCTCCACCAGCGCCGCATCCCCGCGGGCATGGCCGTGGCGGTCGTTGATCGGCTTGAAGTCGTCTACGTCCATGACGATCAGCGACAACGGCTGGCGGAAACGCCGGGCCCGTTCGCATTCCTGCTGCAGGGTCTTCTCCAGGCGATAGCGGTTGGCAGTGCGGGTCAGCGCGTCGCGCTCGGCAAGCTCCAGGTTCTCATCGAGCTGGCGTTGCAGTTGCTGGTTGACCCACGACAGCTCCCGGGTGCGCTCGGCTACCAGGGTTTCCAGGGACTGGTTCTTCTGCTGCAGCTCGATCACCAGGCGCTTGCCGGCATCGATGTTGCGGTGCGCGCCGAGCATGCGCGCCACCGAGCCATCCTCGTTGCGGGCGATGATATGGCCGCTGTCCTCGATCCACAGGTAACTGCCGTCCTGGCAACGGCAACGGTATTCGATGCGGTAGCGCTCGTTGCGCTGGTTGATGTAGGCCTCGAAGTGGGCCATTACCCGGGGGTAGTCCTCCGGGTGGATGACGCTTTCCCAGGTGAGCACGGTGTTGGCCATGGAATGGCTTTCGTAGCCGAGCATGGCGTACCAGCCGGGGTTGCGGTAGACGTACCCGGAATTGGCATCCCAATCCCAGATACCATCGCTGATCAGCTCGAACAAGGTATGCAGCTGCTGCTCGCTGAAACCGGCGGGCACCGGCTTTGGCTCCTGACTCATGACACGCTCCCTGGCTCCCCTCGGTGGCAAGCATAGCTGCACCGCACAGCCCTGCGGATAGCCCGGCAGGCCGCTTTCGTGCCTTTGCGAGCCCAAGCCTGTATACCTGTAACGTTCATGGAACTGCGGCCCAGGCCACTCCCCACCCTGTGTAGGAGCGGCCTTGTACCGCGAAGGGGCCGCGCCGGCGGCCCTCAAGGTTCAAGGTTCCTCGATCCCCGTGGTATCACCGATCAACGACTCGGCCTTGAGCACAGGCGCCGGCTGCTTGCGCAGGCTCGCCACCTGGGCTGCGGTCACCGCACCGGCCTGGTTGCCCCAGCTGCTGCGGATGAAGTTGACCACATCGGCCACTTGCTGGTCGTTCATCCGCCAGGCGAAGGCCGGCATGGTGAAGGTCGACGGCGCCGTCTGCGTTGCAGGCAAGGTGCCGCCTTCGAGCACGATGTGGATCAGCGAAGTGGCATCCTCGCCCTGCAGCACCGGGTTGCCGGCAAGGGCCGGGAACACCCGCGCGTAGCCCTTGCCATCGGTGCGGTGGCAAGCAGCGCAGTTGTCCACGTAGAGCGCGGCACCGGGCTTGGCATCGTCGCCCTTCCACAACGCATCGGCGACCTGGCGGTCCTCCTGGAACGGCTTGTCGTCCGGGTTCACCGGCGGCAAGGTCTTCAGGTAGCGGGCGATGGCGCTGAGGTCGGCGTCGCTCATGTACTGCATGCTGTGTTCGACCACATCGCTCATGCCGCCGAAGACCGCCGTGCGCTCGTTGCGCCCGGTCTTGAGGAAGGCCACGATCTGCGCCTCGCTCCAGCTGCCCAGGCCATCTTTGTGATCGCCCCGCAGGCTCTTGGCGACCCAGCCTTCCAGCGGCGCGCTGCCGGCCAGGTAGGCATCGCCGTCGTCGGCATCCAGCGCTTTTTCCTGCATGGTCAACGCCCGTGGCGTATGGCAGGCGCCACAATGGCCCAGGCCCTCGACCAGATAGGCCCCGCGGGCCACCACCGGGTCACGCCCACCGGCCTCGAACGGCTTGACCTCAGGCGCGAACAGCCCGCGCCAGAACGCCAGCGGCCAGCGCATGCTCAGCGGCCAGGGGATGTCACTCTCCTTGTTGGCCTGCTCCACCGGCTGCACGCCGTGCATGAAGTAGGCATAGAGCGCCTGCATGTCCTCGTCGCTGACCCGCGCATAGGACGGGTATGGCATGGCCGGATACAGAGTGCTGCCATCGAGCCCGATGCCCTGGCGTACGGCGCGCTCGAAGTCTTCGTAGCTGTAGTCGCCGATGCCGCTCGGGTCCGGGGTGATGTTGGTGGAATAGAGCGTGCCGATGGGGGTCTCCATGGGCAGGCCGCCGGCGAACGGCTTGCCGCCCTTGGCGGTATGGCAGGCCACGCAGTCGCCGGCGCGGGCCAGGTATTCGCCCTTCTTGACCAGGGCCGGGTCGGCCGCGTCGGCGGCATGCAGCAGGGTACTGGCGCCCAGGCAGAGGGCGGCGGTCAACAGTCGTTTCATGGTCGGCCTCCTATGCCTGCACCAGTGGACCTGGGTTCTTCAGGTACTGCTCGCGAATGGCCCGCGCCGACCAGTAAGTCAGCGCCGCCACCAACCCGGTGGGGTTGTAGCCCAGCCCCTGGGGAAACGCCGAGGCGCCCGGCACGAAGACGTTGTGCACGTCCCAGCTCTGCAGGTAGCGGTTGATGGCACTGGTCTTGGGGTCGGTGCCCATGATCGCGCCGCCGTTGAGGTGGGTGGTCTGGTACACGGTGGCATCGAAGTGCTGACCGAACGCCTTCATCGACGCGGCGATCGCCTTGGGCCCCATGGCTTCGGCGATCTTGCGCATCTGCTCGACCATGAAGCGGTTCATCTTCACGTCGTTGTCCTTCCAGTCGAAGGTCATGCGCAGCAGCGGCAGGCCATAGGCGTCCTTGTACACCGGGTCCAGGTCCAGGTAGTTGTCGCGGTAGGACTGGTGCGCGCCATGGGCATCCATCGACAGCATGTGGCTGTAGCTGTCCGCCACCGCGGCCTTCCAGGCACTGCCCCACTTGGGCGTGCCTGGCGGGGTCTTGGTGCCGGAGATGGGCTTGGTGCCCGCCTGGTTGACCCAGAACGGCGAGCCGCCGACGAAGCCGAGCGGGCCATGGTCGAAGTTGTCGGCATTGAAATCGTCCACCGCCACGCCATTGCCGCCAGCGCCGATGAAGGGGTTGGTGTGGTGGCTGTTCTTGTCGAAGAAAGCGCTCACCGTGGACAGGTTCTGGAAGGCGAAGTTACGCCCCACCACACCCTGGTTGCTGACCGGGTCGTAGGGTTTGCCGATGCCCGAAAGCAGCATCAGGCGCACGTTGTTGAACTGGAAGGCACCGAGGATCACCAGGTCCGCCGGCTGTTCCACCTCGCGCCCCTGGGCATCGACGTAGGTCACGCCGGTGGCCAGGTTCTTCTCGGCATTGAGGTTGACCCGCAACACATGGGCATTGTTGCGCAGCTCGAAGTTCGGCACTTGGCGCAGGGCCGGCAGGATGTTCACGTTGGGCGAGGCCTTGGAATACATGTAGCAGGCATAGCCGCTGCAGTAGCCGCAGAAATTGCACGGGCCCATCTGTGCCCCGTAGGGGTTGGTGTAGGGCCCGGAGGTGTTGGCCGACGGCAAATTGTAGGGGTGGTAGCCGACCTCGCGGGCCGCCTTCTCGAACAGCTGCGCCGAGACGGTGTTCTTCTGCGCCGGCAGCGGGAAATCATCGGAGCGGTCCGGGGAGAACGGGTTGCCGCCCTTGTCGCGGCCCACCACCTGCCCCTTGATCGACCAGGCGGTGCCGGAGGTGCCGAAGACTTTTTCGGCGAAATCGAAGTACGGTTCCAGCTCTTCGTAGCTGACGCCGAAATCCTGGATGGTCATGCCTTCGGGGATGAAGGCCTTGCCATAGCGTTCCTCATAGTGGCTGCGCATGCGCAGCTCCATCGGGTCGACGCGAAAATGCACGCCCGACCAGTGCAGCCCGGCCCCGCCGGTGCCCGTGCCAGGCAGGAAGGCGCCGAACTGGCGGTACGGCACGGCCACATCGTTCAGGCTGTGACGCAGGGTCACGGTCTCGCGGGAAATGTCCATGAACAGTTTCTTGCGCGAGTTGTAGGTCAGCTCGTCCATGGTCTGCGGGTAGACACCGTCCGGGTAGGTGTCACGCGCTGGGCCCCGCTCCAGGGCGACCACCTGCAGGCCTGCCTCGGTCAGTTCCTTGGCCATGATCGCGCCGGTCCAGCCGAACCCGACGATGACCGCATCGACTTTCTTCATCACCTGGGCCATCGCTCAACCTCGCTCGCCAATGATGGATACCGGAGGGAAGGGATAGCGCTCGTCGCGTTCCACCCAATCCATGAAATCGGCGCGCGCGCCGGGGAAGCCGATCAGTTTCCAGCCAGCCAGGCCTTGGTTGCCACCGTGCAGCGGGTCGCTGAAGAACCCTTCGCGGGTGTTGAGCCAGAGCATGGCGAAGAAGGTGACGGCAGGCACCGAGGCCAGGGCCGCCTTGCCGCTGTCCAGGGCCTCCAGAGCTTGCTGCTGTTGGGCCGGGTCCAGCTGGGCGAACGGCTTGTTCCACTGCGCCTTGCACCAGGCGTCGGTTTCCTGGATACCCAGCCGGTAGATCTCCTGGGGGCTGAGCTTGAGCTGGTAGCCCAACTCGGCCGGGGCGTCCGGATGGAAGGGGCCCTGCATGTACCACAGGCCACCGCTGCCGTAGCGGGTATTGAGCTGGCGGTCGATGAATTCCGGTACACCGGCTTCTACCGCACCGGGGCCGAGCGCGTCGGCGGGAATGAGCACCGCGACCGCAGCGGAGATGAACGCCCACTCTTCGGCATTGAAGAAGGTCGGTTGGTAGGCGCGGGCGGGCGCCCTGCCCTGTTCGGGGTCCTTGGCGGGTGCGGGGGTAGTGGTTTCGGCAAGCACTGCGCTGCCCATGCCGGTGCTGGCGAGGGTGGCCACCGGAATGAGGGTCAGTGACTTGCGCAGGAACTCGCGGCGCGCCGGGTGCGCGAAGGCAGGTTCGTCGTTGGACATGGCTTTGGCCTCTTCTTTGACAGGTCAATCAGGTCATACATGGCATTCGCTCCGTTCGTGCGGGGCTGTTGTTGTTTTGTCGGGAAAGCATAGACAGTGCTGTTTCTGTGGGAGCCGGCTTGCCGGCGATCAAGGGCCAGCCTTTGCCCTGCAAAAGGCTGTGCCGGCCCAATCGCCGGCAAGCCGGCTCCCACCTGTCCTGCGCTGTTGCAAAGACACCGCCATACCTGTGGGGGCTGGCTTGCCAGCGATAGGACCTGGCAGTGCGCTATCCGGCCCTGCGCTCCCAAGCAATGGGATTCACCAGGTTGGCCGGTTTTTCACCCGCCAGGGCGGCGAGCAGGTTGTCCACCGCACAACGGGCCATGGCCTCACGGGTTTCGTGGGTGGCCGAGCCGATGTGCGGGGTCACCACCAGGTTGTCCAGTTGCAGCAAGGGTGAGTTGGCCGGCAGCGGTTCGCGGACGAATACGTCCAGGCCCGCGCCACGGATACGCCGCTCGCGCAGGGCCTGCAGCAGGGCCGCCTCGTCCAGCACACGACCACGGGCGATGTTCACCAGGATCGCCGAGGGCTTCATCAGCGCCAGCTCACGTTCGCCGATGAGGTTCTGCGTCTGCGCATTCAGCGGCACGCACAGGCAGACGAAATCGGACTCGGCCAGCAAGGCCTCGAGGCTGCGGTGACGCGCCCCATAGCGCGCTTCCACTTCGGGCCGTGGCTGGCGGGTGTGATACAGCACCTGCATGCCGAACCCTGCGTGGGCCCGACGGGCCAGGGCTTCGCCTATGCGCCCCAGGCCGACGATGCCCAGCGTCTTGCCGTGCACATCGCAACCGAACTGGGCCGGGCCGATGCCGGCCTGCCAATGGCCGTTGCGAATCCAGCCGTCGAGTTCCACCACCCGCCGGGCACAAGCCATCAGCAGGGCGAAACCGGTGTCGGCAGTGGTTTCGGTGAGCACGTCGGGGGTATTGGTCAGCAACACGCCGCGGCGGTCGAGCTCGCCGATGTCGTAGTTGTCCACGCCCACCGAGACGCTGGAGACCACCTCCAGCTGCGGCGCCAGGCCCAGCAGCTCGCCATCCAGACGCAGGCTGGCACCGAGCAGGCCATGAGCGCCCGGCAAGGCCGCCCGCAGGCGCGCCAGGCCATCGGCCGCCGGCGCCTCGACCAGGGTCACCTCGGCATGGGTCTGCAGGCGCTGCATGAGTTCATCGGACAAACGTTTGTACAAGACGATGCGTTTTTTCATGGTCGATACCTATTGGCTCGGCGCCAGCTGTTGGCGCCGTGCCTGTTGCGAAGGGTTGAGCACGGCGGTCAGGGCCACCGCTACCAGCAGTGCGCCGCACATGAACAGATAGGAAGCCCCCGGGCCGCCGGTGACACCGTTGAGGTAGCCCACCAGCCAGGAGCCGGAGAACGAGCCCAGCGCGCCCATGCTGTTGATCAGGGCCATGGCGCCACCGGCGACGTTGCTGGGCAGCAGTTCCGGCACGATGGCGAAGAACGGGCCGTAGGGGGCGTACATGCAGGCACCGGCGATCACCAGCAGGGTGTACGACCACCAGAAATGCTCGGTGCCGAGGATGTAGGAGCCGTAGAAGGCCAGGGCAGCGATCAGCAGCGGCGGCCAGACGAAACGCTTGCGCTTTTGCATGCGGTCGGATGCCCAGGACACCCCGAGCATGGCCAGCACCGCGCCCAGGTACGGCACCGCCGACAGCCAGCCGGCCGTGACGATATCCAGCGCCGCAGCTTGCTTGAGAATCGATGGCAACCAGAGCACGAAGCCATAGACACCGATGCTCCAGCAGAAGTACTGCAACGACAGGATGATCACCTTGGGCGAACGGAACGCCTCGCGGTAGTTCTTCACCGGTTTGATGCCCTGTTGCTCGGCGGCCAGGGCCTCGCGCAGCGCGGTTTTCTCCTGTGCCTTCAGCCAGTTGGCCTGCTCCGGGCGATCGTCCACCAGGCGCCACCAGATGAATGCCCACAGCACCGCCGGCAGGCCCTCGATGATGAACATCCAGCGCCAGTCGAAATGCTTGACCAGGTACCCGGACACCACCGACATCCACAGGATGGTCACTGGGTTGCCGAGGATCAGGAAGGTGTTGGCCCGCGAGCGCTCGGCGCGGGTGAACCAGTGGCAGAGGTAGATCAGCATGGCCGGCATCACTGCAGCCTCCACCACCCCCAGCAGGAAGCGGATGGCGATCAGCAGCGACACGTTCTGCACCATGCCGGTGAGCGTGGCCAGGCCGCCCCAGAGGATCAGGCTGACGAAGATCAGCTTCTTGACGCTGCGTTTTTCGGCATAGATGGCACCGGGTACCTGGAAGAAGAAGTAGCCCAGGAAGAACAGCGCCCCGAGCAGGGACGACAAGGCCGGGGTGATGTGCAGGTCATCGGCCATGCCCGAAGCGGCGGCAAAGCCGTAGTTGGCACGGTCAAGATAGGCCAGGCTGTAGGTGATGAAGACGATGGGCATGATGTACCACCAGCGTCTTGGGGCAAGTCGGTCGATCTGCATGGTTGTATCTCCTGAGCTTGTTGTTCTTGTTGCAACAGGTACCGGCCAGGCCGGCAGGTTCGGTTCAACCGCCGAAGCGGTCTTCGTAGGCATCCAATTCATGGCGCTGCGGCAGGCCTTCCATGTCGCCGCGTGATTGCACCGCACGGCTGCCGCACCAGTTGCCGCGAGCCACGGCGCGGCGCAGGTCATGGCCTTCGAGCAAGGCGCTGACCACACCCACGGCGAAGGCGTCGCCCGCCCCTACCGTGTCCACCACCTGCGCCACGGGACAGGGCGCGACCACCCCTTCGGCACCGCGGGCATCACGCAGGTACGCCCCCTCGGCGCCCAGTTTGATGGCCACGCATTGCACGCCGTGCTCCAGGTAGAAACCGGCAATGGCTTCAGGGGTTTGTCGACCGGTGAGCAGGCGTCCCTCTTCCAGCCCTGGCAGCACCCAGTCGGCCTTGAACGCCAGGGCATTGATTTCCTGGACCATGGTTTGCCGGTTAGGCCATAGCGATGGGCGCAGGTTGGGGTCGAAGGAGATGCTGCGGCCGTTGGCGCGCATGGCCTCGAGCAACTGCCGGGACAGGTCGCGGCACGACGCCGACAATGCCGGCACGATGCCTGTGGCATGCAGGTGGCGGGCATCCAGCAGCTCCGGGCACAGCTGCGCCGGCGACATGCGGCTGGCGGCCGAGCCTCGGCGGAAATATTCCACTTGCGGGTCGCTGCCATCGTCGCAACGTGCCTTGAGCTGGAAGCCCGTGGGGTATGCGGGGTCGATTTCGACACGGGCACAGTCCAGGCCTTCGCCACGCAGGCTGGCAAGCACGAAGGCGCCCAGCGAATCGTCGCCCACCCGGCTCAGCCAGTTCACCCGCAGGCCCAGACGCGCCAGGCCGATGGCCACGTTGCTGTCGGCACCGGCAATGCGCTTGCCGAAGCCTGCCACCTGGGCCAGGTCGCCGCACTGCTCGGCCACGAACATGGCCATGGTTTCACCGAAGCAGAGCACATCATGTTCAGCCATGGTGGACCTCCGCCTCGAGCACAGCCAGGTGCTGGACCTGCTGGCGGGTGTAGGCCAACAGATCGTCGTCGACCAATGGATACTCGATGGCCCGGGGCACGCCAGGCATGAAGTGGCTCATCAGCTGCCGCCAGGCCGCCAGGTCCGCTGCCTGCGGCGGCACTGCCACCAGGCGCCCGTCGTCACGCCGGGTGACGGCCTTGCAGTGCACGTAATGCACCCACCGGCCCAGCGCCTGTGCAGCCTGCAGGGGCGACTCGCCCTGCCAGTACCAGTTGCCGATGTCGAAGGTCATGCCCGGCGCCAGGTCGAGGGCGGCGGCACGCTCGAAGAATCGCTGCAGGGGGGCCAGGCGCCCGCCCTGGGGCGTCTGGTCGTTCTCGACGAACAGTGCCGCCCTGCGCCCAAGCAACGGCCGCAGGGCATGCAGGTCGCAGGTGTCGTGGTAATGGCCAAGGGATACTTTCAATGCCACTGCACCGATCCGCTCGGCCATGTCCAGCCGCTCGGCCACCACCGGCTCCAGGCTGCCGTCTTCGCGCCACAACTCCAGAGGCGTGGAAAACAGGCTTTCCAGCCCCAGCTTGACACTGGCCTTGGCCAAGGTGTCGGCATCAGGCCAGGTGTCGAACAGTTCTTCACGCCACTCCACGCGACGCGCACCGGCTTGCGCCAACAGCGGCAGATAGGTGACCTGGCCACGGCGCTTCACGGTATCGGCGCCGAAGCTCGACAGGCTGATGGAAACAGGGTTCGCATGCATCGTCGTTGTCCTTGTTCTTGTCAGATGAAACCGGTTTCATTTCCACGCAAAAAACAGCGCGACTCGCGGGCCGCGCTGCATTCAACTGCGTATCGGGGTGGAGCCTCGCACGATGAGCTGGGCGCGCAAGTCAAGCCTACGTGCCGGCAACTGGCTGCCTTGCAGACGCTCCAGCAGGCACTGGACCGCTGCGGCAGCGATGCGTTCGGTGGGCTGAGCAAGGGCCGTGATACCGCCACCGACCAAGGGGTACCAGTCCAGGTCGTCGAGGGCCACCAGACCCAGTTGCTGGAACAGCTGTTCACCGCGCCCATGCAGGTGACGCATCACCTCCAGGGTCGCCACGCCGTTGCAGCTGAACAGGGCCTGGGGGCCATGGCCAGCGCTGGCCAGGAACGCCGCCAGTTGCACAGGCAGGTTGGCGCTCACTTCCAGCACCTGGCCGCGCAGCCCAGGCCGTCGGGCGATGGCGGCCTGGAAAGCGGCCACCCGCTCCTGACGCGAACTGGTGCCGTCGAGGGGTTCGCTGACGGCGAGGATGTCGCGGTAACCGCAGGCGTGCAGATGGTCCAGGGCCTGCTCGACGGCATCGGCATTGTCCAGGCCCACCAAGTCGGTCTGCAGCTCGGCCAGTTGGCGATCCACCAGTACCATGGGCAGTTCCTGGGCCAGGCTGGCCAGTTCGCCGGCATGGTGGCCGAGGGTATTCACGATCAGGCCGTCGACGTTGTAGGCCTGCAACGCCTGCAAGTGCTGGCGCTCCTGGTCGTCGTCGCAGTCGGTGTTGCACACCACCAGGCTGTAGCCATGCTCGCGGCAGGCCGTCTCGACGCCGTGCATCACGGCCACTGAATAGGGGTTGCGGATATCGGCCAGGAGCATGCCGATCAGGCGCGTACGACCGCGCTTGAGGGCGCTGGCCATGCGGTTCGGGCGGTAGCCGAGCTGCTCGATCACCGCCTCGATGCGCTGGGCGGTGGCATCGGCCAGCAGTTGCCGGTCGCCGCCGATATAGCGCGAGACCGTGGCCTTGGAAACGCCGGCAGCCTGGGCCACTTCACTGATCGTGACCCGCGTGCGGGCTTGGGAAAGCGTCTTGTCCACCCGATGACCTTCTTGTATTCGCTTATGTGGGCAGGGTTATGAAAACGGTTTCAATAAAACAGGGAACCGGGGCTTCGTCAAGAGGGGCGGCGTGTGTCGAGGCAGCTTCGGTGTCTGTGAGATCGAGTGCCACACGGGTGGCGCTCGATCTCACAGGTCAGTACAACCGCGCCTTGATCAACGGCCGCAACAGGTAGTTGAGCACGGTCCGCTTGCCACTGAGGATGTCCACTTCGGCAACCATCCCCGGGATGATCGGCAACACCTGCGAACCGCGGGTCAACTGGCTGCCATCGGTGCGGATCAGCACCTGGTAGAACGACTCCTTGCCATGGGGCGTGTCCTCCTCGATGGTGTCGGCGCTGATCTGCTCCAAGGTGCCGCTGAGGTCGCCGTAGATGCTGTAGTCGTAGGCAGTGATCTTCACCTTGGCTTCCATGCCTGGCACCAGGAAGGCGACATCCCGGGGTTTGATCTTGGCCTCGACGAGCAACCGATCCTCTACCGGGATGATCTCCATGATCGGGTCTCCCGGCTTGATCACACCGCCACGGGTATTGATCAGGACCGTGTTCACCCTCCCCCGCACCGGCGACAGGATCTGCGTGCGGCGCAACTGGTCATGCCGCTGCTGCACGATCGGCTCCACTTGGGCCAGCTGGGCCTTCTTGTCGGCGCGTTCGGTGTAGGCCTCCTGGAAGTAGGTGTTCTTGAGCTCGGTGAGCTTACCGGTCAAGGTGGCGATGTCCTGGCTGAGCTTGAGCGCCTCCATCTGGCTGACTGCGCGCTTTTCCACCAACGGGCGGACCAGGTTCAGTTGGCGCTGGGCCAGGCCGATCTGCTGTTGCACGGCACGGGTGCCTTCGTGCAACTTGGCCCGGCGCGAGGCAAACAGCTCCTGCTCCGAACGTGCCAACGGGCTCTTGCCGTCGATGTCGCTGGGGAACTCGATGCGGTCCTTGCCCAGCACCTCGGCGTCCAGGCGGGCGATCGCCGCACGCAGGACCTGGGACTGGTTGGCCGATTCCTGGTAGTTGGTCAGGAAGTGCGTTTCATCCAGCTGCACCACCGGCTGCCCTATCTCAACCAGATCGCCTTCGTTGACCAGCAGGCGGTCGAGGATGCCCCCTTCGAGGCTCTGGATCTTCTGGATGCGGCTGAACGGCACCACGCGACCATCGCCCCGGGTCACCTCGTCCAGCTCAGCCCAGGCCGCCCAGGCGATGAACAGCACCAGCGTACCCAGCAGCGTCCACAACAGCGGCCTGTAGGTCGGGTGGGTGGTGGCCAGCAAGGGGTCTTCCAGCTGCCTGCGCAACGGCAGGTTCTTCGTTTCAACGCCCATGGGCACGCTCCTCGACCGGTGAGACCTGGACCTGGTTGCCTTGCACCACCTGTTGCACGGCGCCGTCCATCACGACCTGCCCCTGGCGCAGCACCACGGCACGGTCCACCAGGGCCAGCATGCTTTTCTTGTGGGTGGTCAGGATCAGCGTGCGGCTGCCCAGCCAGCGCTGCAGGTAGTTGACCACCTGCAGTTCGCTGGCCTGGTCGAAGGCCGCGGTCGGCTCGTCGAGCAACACGATCGAAGGGTCCTGCAGCAGCACCCGGGCCAACCCTACGGCCTGGCGCTGACCACCCGAAAGGCTGGCATTGCCGTGGATCGGCATGTCCAGCCCCAGGGCATGGCCCCGCACGAACGGGCCAAGCCCGACGCCGTCCAGGGCCTCCAGCAGGTCTTCGTCAGGCAGTGCGGCATTGGCCAGGTTGAGGTTATCGCGCAATGTACCGTGGAACAGCGCCACATCCTGGGGCAGGTAGCCGATACCGCGTTGACGGTCGGCCGGGTCGATCTGCCCGAGGCTCACATCGTCGAGCAACAGGCGCCCCGCTTGCGGGCTGGTCAACCCGCTGAGCAGGCGCAACAGCGACGATTTGCCCGCGCCGTTGCCACCGAGCAAGGCCACGCGCTCGCCGGCCTTGATGGTCAGCGCCTGTACATTCACCACCGGAGGGCTGTCGCCATGGGCCAGGCGCACGCCTTCGAGCTGGTAGTGCCCGGCCAGGCGTTCCTTGTGCACGAAGCGTTGCCCGCTGGGGCGCTCCTGGTCCGCTGACATCAACTGGTCCAGGCCTTCCATGGCCACCTTGGTGTGCTGCCAACGGCCCAGGATGCCAGCCACCTGGGACAATGGCGCAATCGCCCGGGAGGCCAGGATCGAGCAGGCAACCAAGGCACCGACCGTCATCGCCCCGTCGTTGATCCGGTACACACCGAACACCACCACGCCCACGTAGCACAGCTGCTGGATGATGCTCGAGGTGTAGCTCAAGACGCTGACCAGGGCCTGGGTCCGCAGGGCTGTGGTCGACAGCTCGCCGGTCAGGGTCTCCCACTGGTGCAGGCAACGCCCTTCGGCACGGGTGGCCTTGACGGTTTCCAGGTGCTCGAAAGCCTCCAGCAGCACACCGTTTTTCATTGCCCCCTCACGCAGGTTCTGCCGCGACAGCGAGCCGAGCACGCGTTGGGTCAACAGCCCCGGCAACACCATCAACACGCAGGCCACCAGCGGCATCCAGACCACATGCCCACCCACCAGGGCGATGATCAACAGGAAGATCGCCACGAAGGGAATGTCGCTGATCAACGCAGCGCTGGAGGAGGTGAAGAACTCACGCACCGATTCGAACTCGCGCACCTGGGTACTGAACGCGCCCATCGAGGCCGGCTTGGCCGCCAGGCGTGTACTCAGCACGCGTGAGAACAGCAGGGTCGACAATTGCAGGTCCAGGCGCTTGCCCAGCACCGTCAACAGGTGCCCGCGCAGGATCCGCAACACGCCGTCCAGGACGATCGCCGCCATCACGCCACTGGCCAGGATCCACAAGGTGTCGAAGGCGCCGTTGGGGACCACCCGGTCGTACACCTGCATGGCGAACAACGCCGAGGCGATGGCCAGCAGGTTGGCCGCAAAGGCGGCGAACGCCACCTCGGTGTAGGAGCGCCACAGCCGTCGCAGCGGGCCGAAGAACCAGTGCTCACCCGGCGCCTTGGCGTAGTCGCCGATGCGACCGTCAGGGCGGAACCGACACTTGGCGAAGACCACCGTACCGCTGTACAGCGCCTCGAGCTCAGCCAGGGCCATGCGCTCGGCGCCGCCATTGCTTTGCGGCACCAGCACCCGTGCATGCTCGTCTTCCACCCCCACCAGTAGCACGGTCTGGCCGTTGTTCAGCAGCAGCAGCGCCGGGAGCAGGTAATCGTCCATTTGTCGCAGGGGCTGCTCGACCACCTGGGCAACGATGTCGGCACGGCGCAGCGCCCGTACCACCTTGTTCAGGGGCAACTGCCCCTGTTCCAGGGCAATGCCATCGACCAGTTCGGCATCACCGAGTGGACGACCGAGTTGCCGGCACAGCAGTAGCAATCCCTGACGCAACGGGTCCTGATGGTTGTCCACCGGCAACGTCACGACCTTCGCTTGGCTGGTATCGATGTCCATGATTCAAACGCCCCTCCACTAATGGGCCCAGCCAACCGACCTGGGCGGCGGCCCGATACTCGACTCGCTTCTGTTCGAAATGCAGGTTGATCAATTGGCGTTCGGCCTCGAAGCGCTCGCGCTGCACGTTGAGCAGGTCGATCACGTCGCGCCGACCGACCTCGAACTGCTCGCGGTACAACCCCGCGACCTGCTCCGCTTCCGTCACCTGCTGGCTGAGCGATTGCTCACGCCAGCGCAGGGTCTCGCCTGTGTCGAACAAGGTCTGCAACTGCCTGCGGATATCGCGTTGCATGGCATCGGCGGTCCAGCGCGCCGACTCCAGGCGCTGCTGCGCCGCGGTCGGGCGCTGGAAGTTGGAAAGCCCTTGGAAGGTGTCCATGCGCAAGCGCAGGGATACCACCGAGTCGTTTTCCAGATGCCCACCCACCTCACGGCGCAAGGCCGATGCCTCCAGGTTCAGTTGTGGTAAAAGCGAGGCCTTGGCCTCACGCACTTGGGCCTCGGCCACATTGGCGTCCTCGACGGCCTTGCGCTGCAAGGGCGAGTCGCGGATGACCTGCTTCAGGTCGCTGGCAGCCAGGTACCGCTGCATGGACATCGGTTGCGGCTCCTCCAGGTCCGCTGGGGGTTGCCCGACCAGGATGTCGTACTGGTTGCGGGCGTCCTGCAGGGTGCCCTTTTCCAGCGACAACTGCTCCTGGGCCCGGGCCAGCTCCAGGTTGGCGCGATCCAGTTCGCTGCGATCGGCATAGCCGTCGCCGCCACGGTCCTGGGTCATCTGGCGGACGCCGTCCAGGCGCTGGATATGCTGGCGCACGGCTTCCACCCGTTGAGTGGCGGCCAATACGTCCAGGTAGGTCTCGATGATGTCCAGGGCCGCATCGTCCTGGGCTACCCGCACCGCCTCCAACTGCTTGCGCTCGGTGGCACTGGCACCATCGACTTTGCTGCCCACGCGGCCCCAGTCGTAGAGCATCTGGGACACGGTGACGTCGTACACGACCTCACCGAAATCGAATTCCTGTGGCCCGCCGGACATCGACAGGGCCGGGTAATAGCCTCCCTTGGCAATCTTCACCTCGGTGCCGGCGCGTTCGGCCTCGGCGATGGCCGAACGCACGTCCGGGTGAATGGCCAGCCCCGACCGTACCGCCTGGTCGAGGGACATGGCCGACGTCAACACCGGCAGGCCGAGTGAAAGGAGCCAGACGACTCCTTTCACCATCTGCCGCCCCTTGCGGGACTGCGCGGCTCGTTTCATCAGACCACGACCTGAACGGTGTTGTCCTCGATCAACAGGGTCGTGCTACCGAACGTGTAGACGTCGTAGGTCACACCGTCGATCAACTGGGTGGTGCCGGTATTGACCGCTCCCACCACGTTCAGGGTGTCGTTGTTTTCACCGGTGATCTGCAACGTGTTGTTGGCATCGGTGATGACATCGACCTCCGCCGCCGTCAGGGTCAGCACACTGCCGCTGTCGCCCTTGCCCAGGTCGATGCGCTCGATGTTGCTGAGCGTGCCGACGCCTGCGCCGTTGTAGTCCAGGTCGATGCCGTTGGCGAGCAACAGCGTGTCGAACCCGGCGCCACCATCGATGCTGACGAAGTTGTTCGCCGTGACCTGGAGGGTGTCGTTGCCGTCACCGCCTTGGACCTGGTCACCGCTGCCCACGTTGAAGATCAAGTCGTGGCCTGCCCCACCGTTGATGTGTTCGGAACTGCCGTCGGCACCGGACAGAACATCATCTCCGGCAGTGCCATTCACGTTGATATCACCCAATCCCAAAGTGATACCGTTACCGCCCACCGTGACGCCATAGGCAGCACTATCGTTGCCGTTGGCGTCGGTAGCCACGAGGTTGACGGCAAGCAACGTATTGCCGGTAAGGATATCGGTGATATCTATGCCCAACTGAGGCAGGACATTGAGCAGATTCACGTTGAAGTCCCCGTTGGCGTTGGCCTGGATCGGCGTCAATGTCACTTCTGCCCCGAGCGCGCCTACCCGCACCAGTACACTCGAGTTCGGCTCAGTGGTGCCGCTGATCCCGAGGCGCAAGTCCAGTGGGTTCAAGCTAACGTCCAGGCCGAAGTTGCCGATGGTCACCGGCTGCTCGATGCTGGTACCCACGCCGATGGTGGCTACGTTGCTCGGGTTGCCGGCCGGGTCGCGGCCGACCACCGAGACCTGCGCGTTGAGCAGCTGGTCCCAGCTGAAGTCGATGTCCAGGTCGGTCAGCAGGTTCAGCGATGCCAAGCCGCTGTTGTCAGCGGTGGCAGTAGCGGTTGCGGTCACTCCTCCCACGTCCACGGTGATCGTCAGCTCAGTACCCGGCTCCGCGGAAATGGTCAGGATGTTGCCTACCAGCGACAACACCGGGGTGGCTGGCGGCACGGTGTCGATGGTGAATGCCACCGGTGTCGATGCATTACCACCGACCTCGGCCGTGACGGTCGAGGCCCCTTCCGGGAACGGCCCCTGGCCGCCGGGTGGCGTCAGGGTCACGGTGACATTGCCAGCCTGGATGTCGCCTGCGGTAAGGGTATAGTCGACCGAGGCCTCATAACCGTTCTGCCCGGCGAACGTGACGGTGACCACTTGCCCGGCCTGCATGGTCGGGCGCAGGGCCATATCGACCTGGATGCCGTCGCCGATTTCGGCGGCATTGATCCAGGTGTCGGCAGCCTCTGGCACGGTGATGGTCGGCGGTGCCAGGTCCGGTGCAGTGATCGTGGCCGGGCCACTGACATTGCCAGCGGCATCCACGGTAACGGCCGAGAGCAGCTCACCGGTGATCAGCGGAGAGGTGGGCGACCAGCTGAAGTCGCCATTGCCATCGACGTTCACTGTGATCGGGTTGGCAGTGTCGCCGTTGACCACGATGCGCACCTGACTGTTGGGCTCGGCGGTGCCGGTCAACAGCGTGCCGTCGGCATTGATGCTCAGCAGTGGTGCGGGCGGAGCCACTGAATCGACGGTGGTGCTGGCCGGGCCGCTGGTGTTGCCCGCGGCGTCTTCGGCCATGGCATTGACCACGGTGCCGTTGGGCAGCGGCGTGCCAGGGGTGAAGCTCCAGTTGCCGCTGCCATCGGCGGTCGCCTCGCCAATCGGGTTGCCATTGCCGTCGGTGAGGATCACCGTCGCGCCGGCTTCGGCGGTACCGCTGATGATCACACCATTGGTCGGGTTGATGATCGGCGTAGGCGGCGCCACGGTATCGACCGTGACGCTGGTCGGGCCGCTGGTGTTGCCGGCCGGGTCCTGGGCCACGGCATTGATCACGGTGCCGTTGGCCAGCGGCGTGGTGGGTGTGAAGCTCCAGTCGCCGTTGCCATCGGCGGTGGTCTGGCCGATCGGGTTGCCGCCGCCGTCAGTGAGGATGACAGTGGCACCGGCTTCGGCGGTGCCGCTGATCTCCGTGCCATTGCTCGGGTCGACGACCGGCGCGTTAGGCGCCACACCGTCCACGGTAATCACGGCCGGGGCACTGTCGACGTTGCCGGGGTTGCGGGCTACGACGTTGACTACCGTGCCGTCCGGCAGCGGTGTGCCGGGGGTGAACGACCAGTTGCCGCTGCCATCGGCGGTGACCTGGCCGATCGGGTTGCCATTGCCGTCGGTGATGATGATGGTGTTGCCCGCATCGGCGGTACCGCTGATCACCGAGCCATTGCTCGGATCGACCTGCGGAATCGACGGCAGCGAAGTATCGACCGTGGTGGTACTTGGAACGCTTACATTGCCTGCCGCATCGGTAGCCGTGACGTTGACCACGGTGCCATTGGGCAGCTGCGTACCCGGCGTGAAACTCCAGTTGCCGCTGCCGTCGGTGGTGGTTTGGCCAATCGGATTACCGTTGCCATCGGTCAGGGTGATGCTGCTGTTCGGTTCGGCGGTGCCGTTGACCACGTTGCCGTTGCTGGCATTGACCACTGGCGCTGTCGGTGCGACAGCATCCACCGTGGTGCTGCCTTGTGGGCCGGTGTTGCCGGCCGGGTCTTGGGCTACGGCATTGACTACGGTGCCGTTGGGCAACGGGGTGCTCGGCGTGAACGACCAGTTGCCGCTGCCATCGGCCGTGGTTTCACCGATAGGGTTTCCATTGCCATCGGTGAGAATGACCTTGGCTCCGGCTTCAGCAGTACCGCTGAGTGTCGTGCCATTGCTTGGTGCGATTACCGGGGCTGCCGGCGCTACCGCGTCCACGGTCGTTGCTGCTTGCGGCCCAGTGTTACCGGTCGGGTCGGTCGCAGTGGCCACGATGACGGTGCCGTTTGGCAACGGGCTGCCAGGAGTGTACGACCAATTGCCACTGCCATCGGCAGTGACCTGGCCGATCGGATTGCCGCCACCATCGGTCAAGGTCACGGTGGCGCCAGCTTCAGCGGTACCGCTGATGGTCGTGCCATTGCTCGGATTGATCACTGGCGCAGGTGGCGCGCTGGCGTCCACGGTCACGGTCGCCGGCGGGCTGTCGTTGCCGGCAGCGTCCTGGGCCACCACATTGACGACAGTGCCATTGGGGATCGGCGACGTCGGGGTGAAGCTCCAGTTGCCAGCGCCATCGGCCGTGGCTTCACCAATCGGGTCACCGTTGCCGTCGGTGAGGATGACCTTGCTGTTCGGCTCGGCAGTACCGGTGAGGGCGTCGCCCTTGGACAGGTTGACGGTAGGCGCGGCTGGCGCGATTGCATCCACGGTAGCCGAGCCCTGCGGGCCAGTGTTGCCGGCCGGGTCCGTTGCGGTGGCGTTGATCACGGTGCCATCAGGCAAGGCGATGGCCGGCGTGAAGGTCCAATTGCCGCTGCCATCGGCGGTGGCCTCGCCAATCGGGTTGCCATTGCCGTCGCTCAGGGTCACGGTGCTGCCAGGCTCGGCGGTGCCGCTGATGGTGCTGCCATTGCTTGGATTGACCACTGGCGCGGCCGGTGCCACGGCATCGACCGTGACGGCGGCTGGTGAGCTGGTGTTGCCCGCCTCGTCCAAGGCCACGGCTTCGACCACCGTGCCATGAGGCAACGGCGTCGCCGGGGTGAACGACCAATTGCCGCTGCCGTCAGCGGTCGCCTGGCCGATCGGGTCGCCATTGGTGTCCAGAAGCAGCACGGTGGCGCCAGGTTCGGCGGTACCGCTGAGCTCTACACCATTGCTCGGCTCGATGACCGGCGCGTCGGGCGCCACGGCGTCCACGGTGATGCTGGCCGGGGCACTGTCGATATTGTTGCCCGGATTGCGCGCCACGACATTGACGACCGTGCCATCGGGCAGCGCGGTGGTCGGGGTGAACGTCCAGTTGCCGCTGCCGTCGGCGGTGGTCTGGCCGATCGGGTTGCCATTGCCGTCGCGGATGATGATCAGGTTACCCGCATCGGCCGTACCGCTGATCATCGCGCCATTGCTGGCGTCGACCTGGGGAACGTTCGGTACCGAGGTGTCCACGGTCGTGGTGCCTGGGCCACTGACGTTGCCGGCAGCATCGGTGGCCGTGGCATTGACCACCGTACCATTGGGCAGCGCAGTGGCCGGCGTGTAGCTCCAGTTGCCGGCGCCATCGGCGGTAACCTGGCCGATCGGGTTGCCGGTACCATCAGTCAGGGTGATGGTGCTGTTCGGTTCCGCGGTACCGCTGACCAGGACGCCATTGGTCGGGCTGACTACAGGCGCCGCAGGCGCGACCGAGTCCACCGTGGTGGAACCTTGCGGGCCGGTGTTGCCGGTCGGGTCGGTGGCCGTGGCATTGACCACGGTGCCGTTCGGCAGCGCGGTGGCTGGTGTGAACGACCAGTTGCCGCTGCCATCAGCGGTTGTTTCGCCGATGGGGTTACCGTTGCCATCGGTCAGGGTCACGGTGCTGCCTGGTTCAGCGGTACCGCTCAAGGTAGCACCGTTGGTTGGGTTGACCACGGGTGCGGCCGGAGCAACGCTGTCCACGGTGACGGAGCTTGGGCCGCTGCTGTTACCGGCAGGGTCCTGGGCCACGGCATTGATCACGGTGCCGTTGGCCAGCGGAGTGCCTGGGGTGAACGACCAGTTACCGCTGCCATCGGCCGTGGTCTGGCCGATCGGATTGCCGTTGCCGTCGGTGAGCAGGATGGTTGCGCCGGCTTCGGCAGTACCGGTGATATCCACGCCATTGCTCGGCTCGACGACCGGTGCGTCAGGCGCCACGCCATCGACGGTGATGACGGCCGGGGCGCTGTCGATGTTGGCGGGGTTACGGGCCACCACGTTGATGACAGTGCCATCGGGCAGCGGAGCGCCTGGCGTGAACGACCAATTGCCACTGCCATCGGCGGTGACTTGGCCGACCGGGTTGCCGTTGCCGTCGGTGATGATGATGGTGTTGCCCGCATCGGCGGTACCACTGATCACCGAACCATTGCTCGGGTCGACCTGCGGGATCGATGGCAGCGAACTGTCCACGGTAGTCGTGCCTTGCGGGCCGGTGTTGCCGGCCGCATCGGTAGCCGTGGCATTCACCACGGTGCCGTTCGGCAATTGCGTGGCCGGGGTGAACGTCCAATTACCGCTGCCATCGGCAGTCACCTCGCCAATGGGGTTGCCGTTGCCATCGGTCAGGGTCACGGTGCTGTCAGGCTCGGCGGTCCCGTTGATCACGTTGCCATTAGTAGGGTTGACCACCGGCGCTGCCGGCGCGACGGCATCCACGGTGGTGCTGGCCGGCGCGCTGGAGTTGCCCGACGGGTCGGTGGCGGTGGCGTTGACCACGGTGCCGTCAGGCAGCGCAGTGCCTGGTGTGAACGACCAGTTGCCGCTGCCATCGGCAGTGGCTTGGCCAATCGGATTGCCGTTGCCGTCGGTGAGGGTCACGGTGCTGCCCGGCTCGGCGGTGCCGCTCAAGGTGGTGCCGTTGCTGGGATTGAGCACTGGTGCGCTTGGAGCCACGGCATCGACGGTGACGCTGCCCTGCCCGCTGGTGTTGCCCGTCGGGTCGGTGGCGGTGGCGTTGACTACGGAGCCGTTGGGCAACGGCGTGCTCGGCGTGAACGACCAGTTGCCGCTGCCATCGGCGGTGGCTTGGCCAATCGGATTGCCATTGCCATCGGTCAGGGTCACGGTGCTGCCCGGCTCGGCGGTACCGCTCAAGGTAGTGCCATTGGTTGGGTTGACCACGGGCGCGGCCGGTGCGCTGGAGTCAACGGTGACAGCAGCTGCTGGGCTGGTGTTGCCTGCAGCGTCCTGGGCCACCACATTGACGGCCGTTCCATTGGGCAGCGGCGTGGTCGGGGTATAGGTCCAGTTGCCGCTGCCGTCGGCCGTGGTTTCGCCGATAGGGTTGCCGCTGCCGTCGGTGATGATCACCTTGCTGCCCGGCTCCGCAGTGCCGCTCAGGCTGCTGCCGTTGCTCAGGTTCACGGTCGGAGTCGCTGGCGCGACGCCATCCACAGTGGTGCTGGCTGGCGCGCTGGAGTTGCCCGACGGGTCGGTGGCGGTGGCGTTGACCACGGTGCCGTTCGGCAATGGCGTGCTCGGCGTGAACGACCAATTGCCACTGCCGTCGGCGGTGACCTGGCCAATCGGGTTGCCGTTGCCATCGGTCAGGGTCACCGTGCTGCCCGGCTCGGCGGTACCGCTCAGGGTGCTGCCGTTGGTTGGGTTGACCACCGGCGCGTCAGGCGCAACGGCATCGACGGTGACGCTGCCCTGCCCGCTGGTGTTGCCAGCCGGGTCTTTGGTCACCACATTGACCACGGTGCCGTCCGGCAGCGGTGTGGTCGGAGTGTAGGTCCAGTTGCCGTTGCCGTCGGTGGTGGTTTCTCCGATGGGGTTGCCGTTGCCATCGGTGATGATCACGGTGCTGCCTGGCTCAGCGGTGCCGCTGATGGTGCTGCCATTGGTTGGGTTGACCACCGGCGCGTCAGGGGCGACGGCATCGACGGTGATCGTTGCGCCTGGGCTGGTGTTACCGGCGGCGTCCTGGGCCACCACATTGACCACCGTACCATCCGGCAGCGGTGTACCGGGTTTGAAGGTCCAGTTGCCATTGGCATCGGCAGTGGTCTGGCCGATGGGGTTGCCGTTGCCGTCGGTGAGAATCACCGTGCTGTTCGGTTCTGCGGTGCCGCTGAAGCTCGAGCCGTTGCTGGGGTTGATCGTCGGTCGGCCGGGCGCGACTGTGTCTGGTGTGGAACCACCGTCGCTGCCACCGCCGCCACCCCCGCCGTTACTGGCAAGAGCGATACCGCCGCCAACGATAGCCACGCTGGCGAGCAGTGCCCCGCCGGAGACGCCGGCGACGCCGGAGGCTGCCGTCAAGGACTCAAAACCAGCCATACCGTCCTGGGGCACATAGGTGGCCGCGACGACTCCGTCGGTTTCTGCGGCGGCAAGGTCGACCGCCACCAGCTTGTCGTCCTCGCCCACCAGGAACAATTCGCTGGGTGCCTGGCCTTCGGCATAGAAGTTGGCGATACGCACGGTTTCGCCATTTTTCAGATGCACCACAAGATCGGGACCTTGACGGGAGTATTCGGCTACCGCGTCCGGTGAAAGCCCGAGTGCAACATTACTGCTCTGGGTGAGGGTGAGCTGGCCGTCCACCGCAACTGCCGGAGCATCCGCGAGGGTGTGAGAGGGTTGGGTGGAAGCAATCACTTTCGCTTGAATCGACATTCAAACTTCTCCTTGTATTGACGCGACTTGGCAAAGGGCCAATCGGCATCCATTGCGAACCCTCAAGCGGGAAAGACCGCACCGGGAATAAGCTTTTATCCTGTGCCCGTTGCGGAAATCCTCTGACGAATCGGCACCCGAACCAACCAAACTTCCGGCAGCCGGACACACTGACGCCCCGCACTGAAACGTTCAAACAGTCGCTTGTATATAAAACCAGACCACACAACGAATCACGTGCAGGCGAAAAAAGAATGGCCTGCCAGGACCCGCACGCCTTGAGTAATTAAAAAAAGATCAATAGTTTCCGACACCACCAGTACTCAATCGCCCCTTCCCTCCTGCCGAAAGCCGAATAGAGCCAGTTATATATAGGACTAATCGCTTCTATATATATCCAGCCTTCACTTCACACTTCCATACCGCATAAGAAAGTGCATGCGGGATAAAACGTCAAGGGCCTATGTGAAAAACCTTTGTGTTCGATCAACGCGAACAGTGAGCCCTCTGCAGCCTGAAGGCGGCAAAGCACAAGTGGCAAGCGAAAGCGACACTCGCTTGGCGTTAATCGGAACGGTATAACTAACTTAAGAATTAATCAGGAAGGTGGTCGCACACCACCGAAAAGGAACAGTCCGTTTCACGAACGGAACGATTGCGACGTGGCTCGCATTTTAACGACCCATCGAAGGGCACATTAGAAAACCGACTTGCTCAGGCTTTTAAAAAGATGGTATTCAAACAATGCCCAGGGACGGGCGACTTTTCGACCTAAATAAACGCACGCGATAGCAAGGGATATTTACGACTCCCGCTAACGGTACACATAAACGGGCATGCCGATATGAATTGGAAACTAGCCAGACGTAAAACAACGAAGATGGCGTCCCCGGCAGGAATCGAACCTGCACCAAGGCCTTAGGAGGGCCCCGTTCTATCCATTAAACTACGAGGACGGATAGTGCGATTCCCACTGGACATGCCGTGCGTGGGAGCTTGATGTGACGCCTCGCAGGCAGGGCTGCATGCGAGACGGCGAGCATCTTAACCAGCGACCGACCGTTTGTCATGCCTCAATCCATGTTTTACCTGTAATCCTTTTCGGCATTTCCAGGGCTCATCGCGCCACCGCTAACCACCCGGTACGTGGGCAGCCCTGGCGATCACCCCCTCGTCGGCCAGGAGTTCAAGCAATGCGCCCACGGTAGTGGTCAGCGAAAGCGAATTATCCAACACATGCACATCCGGTGCGTCGTGACGCTGCAACCGTGCATTGCGCTCGAGCCGCTGCTCGATCTCCTCGACTGTTTCTCGCCCTCTGGCAAGCAGGCGCAGCCTCAATACCTGCGGCGCGACGTCCAGCCGAATCGCCAGCAGGCCGGGATAACGTCGTCGCGCCTCGGGCAGGTAACCGCGAGAACCATTCACCAGCACATGGCGACCGGCCGCCAACCATTCATCGACTTGCGCAGGGATACCGTACTGCAGCGCATTGGCCTGCCAATGCATCGCAAACGCGCCCGCCTCGCGCATTGCCTCGAACTGCTCAAGGCTCACTCCGTGAGCCGCCTCCCCCTTGGATTCGGCCGAACGCGTAATCACGCGCCTGGCGATTTCGATGCCGTGGGCCAGCAATTGCGCTCGCGCTGCATCGATCAGGGAATCTTTTCCTGATCCGGAAGGTCCAATCAGAAATATCAGGCGACCTGCCGTGTGAAGCGTGCCGCTTGCGTCATGTCGCATAGCCACTATGCTCAAGTGAGGGAACCTGCGTATTTTAGGGATTTTCCATGGCCTTTGCTGATTTTTAACAGCTTTTGACGGCAATCAGCGGACAGCGTGGTGAGGCGAAAAAGGCAAAACTTTTCCAACCAGTGCTCATTTCTGATAATTGGTACTGGCAAAAAGCCTTTATTCAGATCACTATTTGTCACAGAATTGACGCCAAGGAAACGCCGGCCTTAGGGCAAGATGAGCACCTAAATGAGATCCCGGTTGAACATTTTGATGTCGCCACGGTCGTACCACCACCACCGTGCGGCCAATTTGAGAACCGCTTCCCCTGAACCAGAAAAACCGGTCAATGTATATGCGCCCAATGAAACAGGCTATCTATTCAAGCCGCACCGCTGACAAGTTCGTCGTCCGCCTGCCAGACGGAATGCGTGAGCGCATTGCCGAGGTAGCGCGCAACCACCATCGCAGCATGAACTCCGAGATCATTGCACGCCTGGAGCAAAGCCTTATCCAGGAAGGTGCATTGGGCGACGAGCTCAGCATGCGCCTGGACAGCCCTGAGCTGAGCCTGCACGAGCGGGAGCTGCTGCAACGCTTCCGCCAACTCTCCCACCGCCAGCAGAACGCGCTGGTTGCCCTGATCGCCCACGACGTGGAAATGGCCGCAGACGCTTCCTGAGGCCTGCACCACAAAAAAAAGCCAGCTGATGCTGGCTTTTTTTGTGCCGAAACATTCTGGAACGGCTTTGTGCCGCTCCATACAGGAGACCGCCGGTTAGAGCAGGAACAGCGTAGCCAACCCCAGGAAGATGAAGAAACCACCGCTGTCGGTCACGGCGGTGATCATCACACTCGACCCCATCGCCGGGTCGCGCCCCAGACGCGTCAGCGTCATCGGAATCAACACCCCCATCAACGCGGCCAACAGCAGGTTCAGGGTCATCGCGGCGGTCATTACCAGGCCCAGCGACCAACTGCCATACAACCAGAAGGCCACGGCGCCGATCACCCCACCCCAAATCAGACCATTGAGCAACGACACCGCCAATTCCTTGCGCATCAGGCGGCTGGTATTGCCGGGCGATACTTGGTCCAGGGCCATGGCGCGGACGATCATGGTGATGGTCTGGTTACCCGAGTTGCCACCAATACCCGCCACGATCGGCATCAACGCCGCCAGGGCGACCAGTTTCTCGATGGAGCCTTCGAACAGGCCGATCACCCGGGACGCCACGAAGGCAGTGATCAGGTTGATGGCCAGCCAGGCCCAACGGTTGCGCAGCGAACGCCAGACCGAGGCGAAGATGTCCTCTTCCTCGCGCAAGCCTGCCATGTTGAGCACTTCGCTCTCACTCTCCTCGCGAATCAGGTCGACCATCTCATCGATGGTCAAACGGCCGATCAGGCGATCGCTCTTGTCGACCACCGGCGCGGAAACCAGGTCATAGCGCTCGAACGCCTGGGCAGCATCGTAGGCATCTTCCTCGGGGTGGAAAGTGACCGGGTCGTTGGCCATGACCTCGGCGACTTTCTTCTCGGGGTCGTTGACCAGCAGACGCTTGATGGGCAATACGCCCTTGAGGATACCGTCGTAGTCGACCACGAACAGCTTGTCGGTGTGGCCAGGCAGCTCCTTGAGCCGCCGCAGATAACGCAATACCACTTCCAGGCTGACGTCCTCACGGATAGTCACCATCTCGAAGTCCATCAGCGCACCGACCTGCTCTTCGTCGTAGCTCAGGGCCGAACGGACTCGCTCGCGCTGCTGGGCATCGAGGCTTTCCATCAGCTCATGGATGACGTCTCGCGGCAGTTCCGGTGCCAGGTCAGCCAGCTCGTCGGCATCCATTTCCTTGGCGGCGGCGAGCAGTTCGTGATCGTCCATGTCGGCGATCAGCGTCTGGCGAACGGCGTCGGACACTTCCAGCAGGATATCGCCGTCGCGCTCGGAACGCACCAGCTGCCAGACCGTCAGGCGGTCGTCCAACGGCAGGGCTTCAAGGATATAGGCGATGTCGGCAGGGTGCAGATCGTCGAGCTTACGCTGCAGCTCGACCAGGTTCTGGCGGTGGACAAGGTTTTCCACCAGGTCGTGATGGTGACCTTCCTGACGATGGGTCAGGTCCTCGACCACCCGTTGGCGCTGCAACAGTTCGATTACCTGGGCCAGGCGATCCTGCAGGCTCTCTTGGGCTTTTTTTACTTCGACTTCGGTCATAGGCGAACTCCACTCCCAGCAGCGGAGCACGCCGGGAGAATCAATCGGTCAGATCTAGCTTGGCAAATCGTGTTATCGAGTAACTACTGGGTAAGTCCATGGTGGTATTCCACAAGCCCCGGCGGGGCTGACGGGCGCAATCATACACTGCATCAGCTGTCAGATCGCTTAAAATTTTGGCCAGAACAATCGTTTGCGCGTTAAAGCTATGACAACGCTCGAAGCCATCAGTGCGACGGCGGCACGGCGCGAAAAAACACATCGCTTCATGCAGGATGCCTGGCGGCGCATGCAACCATCACCGCTGAGCTTAGTTCGACATCACTGACAAATCAGTGAAACGGCAGAAAAGAAAAAGCCCGCTCAATGAGCGGGCTTTTGGGTGTGGCGGACTCAGGAGGATTCGAACCTCCGACCGCTCGGTTCGTAGCCGAGTACTCTATCCAGCTGAGCTATGAGTCCGTAGGTGGTATTTTTTAGACCAGGTTACCACTGGTTGATGAAGCTGCCTTGCTCAACAAAACCGCCTCATTAAATGGCGGACTCAGGAGGATTCGAACCTCCGACCGCTCGGTTCGTAGCCGAGTACTCTATCCAGCTGAGCTATGAGTCCGTGTCTTGCCGCGCATTATAGTTCGCTGAATCGTTTTGCCAAGCACTTTTTCGTTTATTTTCAACGACTTAAGTGATTCGGCCAATTACAGCGCCCTACACGAAAAATGGCGGTGAAGGGGGGATTCGAACCCCCGATACCCTTATGAGGTATACTCCCTTAGCAGGGGAGCGCCTTCGGCCACTCGGCCACCTCACCGCAACACGGGGCGTATAATAACCAGACCCTTCCCCGTTTGCAAACCCTTTTTTGAAAAAAAATCGAGAAAAATTAAAGGGTTGGTTCTTCGTCCTTCTCTTTCTTGATCCGCAGATAGATTTCTTCGCGGTGAACGGCCACTTCCTTGGGCGCACTCACGCCGATACGCACCTGGTTGCCTTTCACACCCAGGACCGTGACGGTGATCTCGCCGTCACCAATGATCAGGCTCTCGGCGCACCGACGAGTCAGAATCAACATAGCTTTCTCCTCAAGCAATTCAATCAGGGACAACAGTCTGTAGTTGGCTGGGCCGGGCCATACATGGCACCAAGCCCGGATAAGCCACCGCACGAGGCAGGACAGGCGCCTGCGCAGCGGCCAGAAACGCGAAGGGCGCGGCAAGCCGCGCCCCTCCAGGCAGCGAGTTACTCGCCCTGTCGGGCAGGAGCGTCGAGTTCGAACGCGGTGTGCAGCGCGCGAACGGCCAGCTCCAGGTACTTCTCCTCGATGACCACCGAAACCTTGATCTCGGAGGTGGAGATCATCTGGATGTTGATGCTCTCCTTGGCCAGGGCTTCGAACATGCGGCTGGCCACGCCCGCGTGGGAGCGCATGCCGACACCGACGATGGAAACCTTGGCGATGTTGGTGTCGCCGATCACTTCACGGGCACCGATCTCGCGCGCGGTGTTTTCCAGCACGCTGTGCGCCTTCTCGTACTCGTTGCGGTGCACGGTGAAGGTGAAGTCGGTGGTGTTATCGTGCGAGACGTTCTGCACGATCATGTCGACTTCGATGTTCGCCGCGCTGATCGGGCCGAGGATCTTGAAGGCAACGCCCGGGGTATCCGGCACGCCGCGAATGGTCAGCTTGGCCTCATCACGGTTGAAGGCGATACCGGAAATGATCGGCTGTTCCATGGATTCCTCTTCATCAATGGTAATGAGGGTACCCGGACCCTCCTTGAAGCTGTGCAGCACGCGCAGCGGAACGTTGTACTTGCCGGCGAACTCCACCGAGCGGATCTGCAGCACCTTGGAGCCGAGGCTGGCCATTTCCAGCATTTCCTCGAAGGTGATCTTCTCCAGGCGCTGGGCCTGGGGCACTACTCGCGGGTCGGTGGTGTAGACGCCATCGACATCGGTGTAGATCTGGCATTCGTCGGCCTTGAGCGCCGCCGCCAGTGCCACACCGGTAGTGTCGGAGCCACCACGACCGAGGGTGGTGATATTGCCGTGCTCGTCGACACCCTGGAAGCCCGCCACCACGACCACCCGGCCGGCCTTGAGGTCGGCACGGATCTTCTGGTCATCGATCTGCAGGATACGCGCCTTGTTGTGCGCGCTGTCGGTGAGAATCCGCACCTGGTTGCCGGTGTAGGACACCGCCGGCACGCCACGCTTGATCAGGGCCATGGCCAGCAAGGCGATGGTCACCTGCTCGCCGGTCGAGACGATCACATCCAGCTCGCGAGGAACCGGCTGGTCGGTGATCTGCTTGGCCAGGTCGATCAGGCGATTGGTTTCTCCGCTCATGGCCGACAGCACCACCACCAAGTCGGTGCCTTGCTCGCGGAATTTCTTGACCTTGTCGGCAACCTGCTCGATCCGCTCGATGGAACCGACAGAGGTACCGCCAAATTTCTGTACGATCAACGCCATTTCAAAGGTGCCTCAGCCCTCAAGGGCCCCAAAAAACCATCCAACATGAAAGGGCAGCGACTAGACCGCTGCCCCTTCATCTCAAAGTCCCTGCTCGGCGAACGGCACGGCCAGGGCCAGGGCCTTGTCCAACGCAGCGACGTCGACGCCACCACCCTGGGCCATGTCCGGGCGACCACCGCCCTTGCCACCTACCGCAGCAGCGGCTTGCTTCATCAGATCGCCAGCCTTGAGTTGGCCGGAGAGGTCCTTGGTCACACCGGCCACCAGCACGACCTTGCCCTCATGCTCGCTGCCCAGCAGGATCACTGCGTGGCCGAGCTTGTTCTTCAGCTGATCGACCAGGGCCAACAGGGCCTTGCCATCCTGACCATCCAGGCGTGCGGCAAGAACCTTGGCACCCTTGACCTCAACGGCCGCGTTGGAGAGATCATCCCCTGCGGCGCTGGCGGCCTTGGCCTGCAGCTGCTCGAGCTGCTTTTCCAGCTGACGGTTGCGCTCGAGCACAGCCGACAGCTTGTCGATCAGGTTGTCGCGATTACCCTTGACCAGCTGCGCGGCTTCCTTGACCTGCTCTTCGGCAGCGTTCAGGTAGGCCAGCGCCGCAGCCCCGGTAACCGCTTCGATACGGCGCACACCAGAAGCCACGCCGCCTTCGCTGATGATCTTGAACACGCTGATATCGCCGGTGCGCTTGGCATGGATGCCACCGCACAGCTCCACCGAGAAATCGCCACCCATGCTCAGCACACGCACGGTATCGCCGTACTTCTCGCCGAACAGCGCCATGGCACCCTTGGCCTTGGCGGTCTCGATGTCGGTCAGTTCGGTTTCCACCGCAGTGTTCTTGCGCACTTCGCGATTGACGATGTCTTCCAGGGCCTTGATCTGCTCCGGTTTCACCGCCTCGAAGTGGCTGAAGTCGAAACGCAGGCGCTGGCTGTCGACCAGCGAGCCTTTCTGCTGGACGTGCTCGCCCAGTACCTGGCGCAGCGCTTCGTGCAGCAGGTGAGTGGCGGAATGGTTCAACGAGGTGGCGTGCTGCACCTCAGCATCGACCTTGGCCTCGACGGGCGAGCCGATGACCAGAGCACCGCTGGCAACCACACCGTGATGCAGGAAGGCACCACCGGTCTTGGTGGTGTCGCGCACATCGAAGCGCGCAGCGCCAGCCTGCAGGTAGCCGGTGTCACCCACCTGGCCACCGGATTCGGCGTAGAACGGTGTGCGATCGAGCACGACCACGCCCTGCTCGCCTTCACCCAGCTGGTCGACGGCCTGGCCGTCCTTGTACAGGGCAACGATCTTGCCCTGGCCTTCGGTGGCGTCATAGCCGAGAAACTCGGTGGCGACGTCGACCTTGACCAGGCTGTTGTAGTCCATGCCGAAGGCGCTGGCGGAACGGGCGCGCTCGCGCTGGGCCTCCATCTCGCGCTCGAAGCCGCCTTCGTCGATGGTCAGCTCGCGCTCACGGGCGATATCGGCGGTCAGGTCCATTGGGAAGCCGTAGGTGTCGTACAGCTTGAACACCACGTCACCCGGCACCACGTCGCCCTTGAGCTGGGCCAGGTCCTGCTCGAGGATGCGCAGGCCTTGCTCCAAGGTCTTGGCGAACTGCTCTTCCTCGGTCTTGAGCACGCGCTCGATGTGCGCCTGCTGGGCCTTGAGCTCGGGGAAGGCCTCGCCCATCTCGGCCACCAGGGCGGCGACGATCTGGTAGAAGAAGCTGCCCTTGGCGCCCAGTTTGTTACCGTGGCGGCAGGCGCGACGGATGATGCGGCGCAGCACGTAGCCACGGCCTTCGTTGGACGGCAGCACGCCATCGGCGATCAGGAAACCGCAGGAACGGATGTGGTCGGCGACGACCTTCAGCGAAGGTTGGTCGTCGTTGCTGCAACCGATGGCCTTGGCCGCAGCCGACAGCAGGTTGCGGAACAGGTCGATCTCGTAGTTCGAGTGCACGTGCTGCATGACCGCACTGATGCGCTCCAGGCCCATGCCGGTGTCCACCGACGGCGCCGGCAGCGGGTGCAGGACGCCATCGGCGGTACGGTTGAACTGCATGAAGACGTTGTTCCAGATCTCGATGTAGCGGTCGCCGTCTTCCTCCGGCGAGCCGGGTGGGCCGCCCCAGATGTCCGCGCCGTGATCGTAGAAGATCTCGGTGCAGGGGCCGCAGGGGCCGGTGTCGCCCATGGTCCAGAAGTTGTCGGACGCGTACGGGGCGCCTTTGTTGTCGCCGATGCGCACCATGCGCTCGGCCGGCACGCCGATTTCCTTGGTCCAGATATCGTAGGCTTCGTCGTCGCTGGCGTAGACGGTGACCCAAAGCTTTTCCTTCGGCAGGTTCAGCCACTTTTCGGAGGTCAGGAAGGTCCAGGCGAAGGTAATGGCGTCGCGCTTGAAATAGTCGCCGAAGCTGAAGTTACCCAGCATTTCGAAGAAGGTATGGTGGCGCGCGGTGTAACCGACGTTTTCCAGGTCGTTGTGCTTGCCGCCGGCGCGTACGCACTTCTGGCTGCTGACAGCCCGGGTGTAGGCGCGCTTTTCCTGGCCGAGGAAGCAGTCCTTGAACTGGTTCATGCCGGCATTGGTAAACAGCAGGGTCGGGTCATTGCCCGGAATCAGGGAGCTGGAGGCGACGCGAGTATGTCCCTGCTCTTCGAAGAAGCGGAGGAAGGCTTCACGGATTTCTGCGCTTTTCATAGGTTCTTCCACGGAAACGGCGGCCACACGTCGAATCGACGAAACGACGGCAAAGGGCGCCATTATATCCAGCCTGAACGGCGGATGCAGTGTGTTTGTACGTTGAGATGCCCAATCTGGGTGAAATTGTCATTCGAATAGCCCTTCGCAGGCTATACGGTTCATTGCCCGCCGACAACGCCCCGCCCAACGCCCCTCGCACCATCATGCATTAGATAGCTACCACTCCGATGCCCAAGCAGCCCCATAGGCTGGCCAACGCAACACCCGTTGCGTCAGTCCACCCCTTAACGAGGCAAGCGCATGCATCCCAATCCCTCCTATTTCATTTCAGGAAGAGTCAGTGGCTTCGAGCAATGGGCCGATACGTCGACCCCGGGCAGGACCATCCATCAACTGTTCGAATACCGGGACGACAAGCTGGACATCTACCTGGAACAAGTGTGGCTCGACGAAAGCAAGGCCCCCCACAAGCATCACATGGTCATCCAGACCCGCGCGCCCGATGCACGCATCGATATCTCGACCTACGATTGCCACCTTTTCGCCACTATCGAAAACCAGCAATTCATCCTCGCACCGACACCCAGACAGACCCTCATCATCAAGACCAGCGATGGCAAGGCCGTCATTCGCGTGGGGGACGATGTGAAGACGCCGACGATCATCCGGACCGGAACGGGCAACAGCCAGATCACCACCGGCGGTGGTATCACGCAAGTATTCACCGGCGCAGGGGATGTGCAGGTCACGGTGGGTCAGGGCCTGGCATTTCTGAAAAGCGGTTCGGATAAAAGCCGCATTGACGGCCACATCCTGATAGACGACCCGCATACCGAAGGCGTGTATGCCCGGAACCGAGCCGATGATGCCCGCTTCGAACAACCGCTCCCCTCGCCTCTGGATACGCTCGCCAACGATACATTCGAAATAGAAGGCCGCGCTACCTTCAAGCAGGCCGTGGGCAACCACCTGGTCTTCCTCAGGCATACGCAATGTGGCCAACGACTACTGATCGAGCTGGCCAAAAGGTCCCGGATCAGGATTACCGAAACCCAAGGAACGACCCTGTTCGCCCCAGAGGAAGCAGACCCGAACGAAGTCGACCACCACATCAGACAGAACAGCCGATTGGAATGGGTAGCCGGTTTTCCTGCCGAAAGGGGCGACCTGGCATTCAACCCGCAACACTCGCAAAGTGAAAACCTGCCGCTGTTCGATTTCTACCGCTGCCTTTGCGAGGCGTACAACGCCTTCAATGCCACGACACTGCCAGGTGAAGCGACCATACGAACCCTTGATCGCAGGGATATCCAGGTCAACAGGGCTCACCTGCAAGCAATCGGCCTACCGACCGGCTTCTTTTTCGACTTCGACCAGAACCCGGCAACCCCGGCGACCGACACGAATCCCGCGCCCTTCAACGAAAATGCATTGAGGCTCGAACTAGGCGTCCCATTGCGCACACATTATTGAGGCACCTGCGCATGGCAAGCGTTGCGCTTGCCTTGCGCAGGGCTCGAATCATGCGCCCAGCCGCTGCCCCGAGTCTGGCACGACCAGGATCCCGGCCCGTAGCCCGTTCCTGACCTTGGGGTTGGGAAAGATGATACGCGCCCCCTCCTCTTCGACGATCCAACGCATCTCGGCCAGGTCTTCGGCCAGCAGGTAGCCCTTGCTCAGCTCGGAGAAGTTCTCGATATCCGTTGGCAGGTGCAGGTGGAAACTGTCGCTGTGCTTGATGATTTCCCGGGCGACGCTGAACAATTGCAGGCCATCGAGGTTGTCGTCCCCCTCTGGCTCGGTACCTTCGATGATCTGCACCAGACGCGCCTGCAGGCGGTCGAGGTTGACCTGCTGGTTCTGTCCGAACGGCCGCGCCTTGCCCAGCTCCAGAGTGAAGGCCTCGGCTTCCAGCTGCTCGTAGGTGAAGGCACTGAAGGTGATCGACGACTTGCTCTGCAACAGCACCGCCTCCATGCCTGCAGCGCGCAAGCGCGCCAGTTCGCGCCGGGAATGCTGGCGCCCTTCTTTATAGGGATACAGGGCGAACTGTTCGATCTTCGAACCACGGATCGCCGTATGCAGGTCGTAGTGCAGGCGGGTGCGCCCGGGCAGGCTGAAGAATACCCGGGCGAATTGTTCCAGCTCCGCTGCGCGCAAGGCTTCGGCACCGCTGGACAATTCATGCCGCCCATTGAACAGACGGTTGATGTCCTGCTCGACGAAACGTTCCCCCTTGCGGATGGCCTCAGGGTTGCCGAACAGGAACAGGACCCGCGCCCGCGGCTTGATCTCGCCCCGGGCCACGCCATGCAACAGCTCGTCGAGCAACTCGATGGGCGCGGTCTCGTTGCCGTGGATACCTGCCGAGAGCAGCAGGTCCAGCCCCGTGTCCTTGCCCTCGGGCGGGCGCACCTCGAGGGCGCCCTCGCCCAGCCAGCGCAAACGCACACCCCCGACGGTCACTTGCGTCTTCTCGGCCGGCTCATGGTCGGCCAGGGTCAGGTCAAGCAGTTTTCCGAGGGCGAGCATAGGGCGTTTCCTTAGTGATCGTGACCGCAGTCCGGGCCATGCACGTGGTCGTCGTCGCCGATGTCGGCTGGTTCCATTTCCAGCTGCAGGCTGACCAGGTTGGTGGCCATGGGGCGCAGCAACAGGTTGGCGTACTCGGTATCGCCGTCCTCGACGTCGACGCCAATCAGCAGCTGGCCGCGGCCGTCCTGCTGGATCCATACCTCCTTGCCTTGCCAGACCACCGCAAAGCGGGTGCAGGAGGTTTCCAGCTGGGTGCCGTCGTTGTCTTCAAGGATCAGCCGCAGGGCATCGGACATTACAAGTTCTCTCTTCAAGGTTGGCGTTGGAACGGATAGACCGAGCCCAGCTTCAGGATCTGGGTCAGCTCATCCAGGGCCGTACGGCATTCGTTCAGCAGCTGCGGGTCGGCCAGGTCCGCCTCGCCCAGGCGATCGCGGTAGTGCTTGTCGACCCACTGGACCAAGGTGTCGTACAGCGAGGCGGTCATGATAACGCCTTGGTTGACCGCCGCCAGTTCATTGTCCTTCAAGGCCACGCGCAAACGCAGGCAGGCCGGGCCGCCACCGTTCTGCATGCTCTGCTTGAGGTCGAACACCTTGACCTCCTTGACCGGGCCGCCCTGGCTGGTCAACTGCCCCAGGTAAGACCAGACGCGCTCGTTGTTGCGGCACTCCTCCGGCACCACCAACAGCATGGAGCCGTCGTCGCGGCTGAGCAGCTGGCTGTTGAACAGGTAGGAGCGCACCGCGTCTTCCACCGTCACCGCCGCGCGAGGCACACGGATCGCCTGGAAGTTGCCGCCCTTGCTGGCCAGTTTAGCCTGCAACTGGCCAAGCACCGCGTCGGTCTCGAGGAAAGCATCTTCGTGGTAGAACAGCACTTCGCCGTTGCCCACCGAGATCACGTCGTTGTGGAACACACCCTGGTCGATCACCGCCGGGTTCTGTTGAGCGTAGACCACACCGTCGTCGGTGAGCCCATGCAGGCGCGCCACGGCCTGGGAGGCTTCGAGGGTCTGGCGTGCCGGATACTTCTGCGGTGCAGGGTAACGGCTGTCGAAGGCGCTGCGGCCATAGACGAAGAATTCCACCCCAGGCTCGCCGTAGGCGCGGCAGAAGCGCGTGTGGTTGGCGGCGCCTTCGTCACCGAACTGGGCCACGGCCGGCAGGGCTTCATGGTGGGCGAAATGCTGTTCGTTGGCGAACATGGCGCCCAGCACACGGCTGGTGGTCGGGTGCTCGATGCTGCGGTGGTATTTGCAGTTGAGGTTGGCGGCGGTGAAATGCACCCGGCCATCGGCAGTATCGGCGCTCGGGCTGACCGTGGCAGCATTGGCCACCCACATGCTCGAGGCCGAACAGCTGGCCACCAGCAGCGGCATGGCGTCCTTGGCGGCGCGGCGGATCACCTCAGCATCGCTGCCGGTGAAGCCCAGACGACGCAGCGCGGCCACATCCGGGCGCTCCTGCGGCGCCAGCACGCCCTGTTTGAAGCCCATGTCGGCCAGGGCTTTCATTTTCGCCAGGCCCTGGCGCGCCGCCTCACGCGGGTTGGACTGCTGCTGGCTGTTGCTTTGCGAAGCTACGTTGCCGTAGGACAGGCCACCGTAGTTGTGGGTCGGCCCCACCAGGCCATCAAAATTCACTTCGTAGGATTTCATCGGCAAGGCTCCGAGACCTGTTGTTATAGGGTGACGCCCGGCGTCAGGGTCGCCGGCAGGGTGAGGCTGGCGGTTTCCAACGAGGCCACCGGGTAGGCGCAGTAGTCGGCCGCGTAGTAAGCACTGGCGCGATGGTTGCCACTGGCGCCCACGCCGCCAAACGGTGCGCTGCTGGCAGCACCGGTCAGTTGCTTGTTCCAGTTGACGATGCCCGCGCGGCTGCGCAGCCAGAAGTACTGGTAGCGCGCACGCGAATCCGACAGCAGCCCGGCGGCCAGGCCGTATTGGGTGTTGTTGGCCTCGTCGATGGCCGCATCGAAGTCGGCGTAGCGGATCACCTGCAGCAGCGGACCGAAGAATTCTTCGTCCGGGCGCTCGCCCACGGCGGTCACATCGAGGATGCCAGGGGTCAGCAAGGCGGCATCGGCCTGGGGCTGGGTCATCTCCAGCAGTGCCACGGCGCCCTTGCCCAACAGCTCAGCCTGGGCGGCCATGAGCGCGCGAGCGGCCTGCAGGGAAATCACCGACCCCATGAAGGGCGCCGGTTGCTGGTCGAACGCGCCGACACTGATACTGCGGCTGACCTCGACCAGGCGCTGGACCAGCGCGTCGCCCCAGGCGCCTTGCGGCACCAGCAGACGGCGGGCGCAAGTGCAGCGCTGGCCTGCGGAAATGAATGCCGATTGGATGATGGTGTAGACCGCCGCATCCACGTCCTGGACTTCGTCCACCACCAGTGGGTTGTTGCCGCCCATCTCCAGGGCCAGGATCTTGTCCGGGCGCCCGGCGAACTGCTGGTGCAGCAGGTTGCCGGTACGGCTGGACCCGGTGAAGAACAGGCCATCGATGCCCGGGTTGGCAGCCAGGGCCACCCCCGTTTCGCGGCCACCCTGGACCAGGTTCAGCACACCGGCCGGCAGGCCGGCCTCGATCCAACACTTGACGGTCAGTTCGGCCACCTTTGGGGTCAGCTCGCTGGGCTTGAATACCACACAATTGCCCGCCAACAGCGCCGGGACGATATGCCCGTTGGGCAGGTGGCCCGGGAAATTGTAGGGGCCGAACACCGCCACCACACCATGGGGCTTGTGCCGCAGCACAGCAGTGGCGTCGGCCAACGGCCCGCTCTTTTCGCCGGTGCGCTCGCGGTAGCTCTGCACCGAAATGGCGACCTTGTTGACCATGCTGGTGACTTCGGTGGCCGATTCCCACAAGGGCTTGCCGGTTTCCTCACCGATGCATTGGGCCAGTGCATCTGCATTGGCCTTGAGCTGCTCGGCGAAGGCTTCCAGCACGCTGATGCGTGCATCCAGGCTCAGTTGCGCCCAGGCTGGGAAGGCCTGGCGCGCCGCCTGCACGGCAGCCTCTACCTGGGCCTCGTCGGCGCCCTGCCCCTCCCAGACCACAGCCTGGGTGACGGGGTTGAGCGATTGCAGGGCCTGGCCCTGCCCGGCCTGCCACTGGCCGGCGATGTAATGGGTCGTCATTTACTGGGCCTCCCGGCTGGCGGACAGCGGCACGGCGCGCACATTGTCGCCGGCGCCCAGGCGCAGGCGCTTGGCGGTCTGAGGATCGACCACCAGGGTGCCGGCTGCCAGGCGCGCAGGCGCTGCGGTGATGCGGCAGTCCTCGCGCTTGCGGTTATGAATGAGATAAGGGGTGGCGTCGTCGCCCGGTGTACCGACGGCCAACACCAGGGTCTGGCTTTCACGCACAGCGCGGATCTTCGAAGTTTCGCACTCGATGGCCGGGCCCGCGTCGAAGATGTCGACGTAGCCCTGGTAGCTGAAACCTTCGCGCTTGAGCATGGCCAGAGCAGGCTCGGTATCGGTGTGCACGCGGCCGATGACGTTGCGCGCGGCCTCTGACAGGAAGCAGGTATACAGCGGGAACTTGGGCATCAGCTCGGCAATGAACGACTTGTTGCCCACGCCGGTCAGGTAGTCGGCCTGGCTGAACTCCATCTTGAAGAAATGCCGGCCCAGGCTCTCCCAGAACGGCGAGCGGCCATGCTCGTCGGACATGCCGCGCATCTCAGCGATGATTTTGTTGCCGAACAGCTCCGGGAACTCGGCGATGAACAGCATACGTGCCTTGGACAGCAGGCGGCCGTTGAGGCCGGTACGGTAGTCGCTGCGCAGGAACAGCGAGCACAGTTCAGAGTTGCCGGTCAGGTCGTTGGCCAGGAACAGGGTGGGGATCTCGCGGTAGATCTTCAGCTCCTGGGAAGCGCTGACAGTCAGACCGACCCGGTAGTTGTACCAGGGCTCGCGCAGGCCGACGGCGCCGGCAATGGCACAGATGCCGACCACCAGCCCCTCGTCGTTTTCCAATACGAACAGGTAGTCGGTATCGGCGCGCTCGGCTTCGCCACGGAAGCTTTTCTCGGCCCAGCCGACACGGTGCCCGAGGCGGTCTTCGTTGGCCGGCAAGGTGGTCAGGCCGGTGCCGGTGCTGCGTGCCAATTCGATCAGCGCGGGTAGGTCGCTGCTGCGTACGGGACGAACGATCATGCTATCTCCTTGTGCGGCGGTCTTTGCCTGCCGCGAATCTCTCGATACCGACCCTGGGGTTCAGACGGCGACCAGGCGGACGCTGCCACCTTCACCGACGCCCAGGGCATCGGCAGCTTCACGGGTCAGGCTGACCGGCTTGCCCGGCACCCAATCCAGCTCCAGCAACACCGCGCGGTAGTCCTGCAATTGGCCGTTGCACACCAGGTAGGCGCGCCCGCCCTTGATCGGGCTGTCATCGAGCTTGACCGGCACCACCCGGCTCTGGGCGATCGAGCGAATGCCCGAGGTGCGTGCATGCAGGGTCGGGCCACCATCGAAGATGTCGATGTAGTGCTCGGTCTCGAAGCCTTCGCGCATGAGGATGTCGAACGTGATCTGCGCCCGCGGGTGGACCTGGCCCATGGCTTCCTGGGCTTCGTCCGGCAACAGCGGCACATAGATCGGGTAATGAGGCATCAGCTCGGCGAGGAAGGTACGGCTCTTCAGGCCGCACAAGCGCTCGGCGTCGGCATAGTTGAGATCGAAGAAGTTGCGGCCGATGGCGTCCCAGAACGGCGACTCGCCCTGGTCGTCGCTGTAGCCGACGATCTCGGTGACCACCGAATCGGCGAAACGCTCAGGGTGCGAGGCCATGAACAGCAGGCGGCCACGGGAGTTGAGTTCGGCCCAGCTACTGTTCACCAGCTCCGGCAAGACATAGAAGCTGGTCAGCAGGCTGTTGCCGGTCAGGTCGTGACACAACGACAACACATGGATCTTGTTGTGGATCTTCAACTCGCGCGAGGCGTGCACGAAGGTCTCGTTGCGAAAACTGTAGAACGGCTCGGAGTAGCCTGCCGAGGCGACGATCGCCGAGCAGCCGGCGAGCTTGCCGGTCTCGCTGTCTTCGAGCACGAAGAAATAGCTCTCCTCGCCGTTGAAGCTCACTTCGGCGGCGAAGGAGGTTTCCGAGGCAGCGATCTTGTCGCCCAGGCGACCGGCGTCGTCCGGCAACGAGGTGACACCAATGGGGCTGTCGGCAGCCATACGCTGCACTTCGTTCAGGTCCGCCATTTGCGCGGGGCGCATCACCAGCATGGTGTCACTCCTTTGGGAAAACAGGCCGACAGGTCGGCACGGAAAAACGACGGGCGCGGTTTTCAACGCGCGCCCGCTCTGGAATTCAGGTATCGCCGGCCCTGGCCAGGGTCAGGGCCGGCGAAGGGACCGCAGCGCTGTCAGCCCTGGGTCAGCTTGGCCGCGGCACGCTCGAAGCGCGCCAGGCCTTCGTCGATGTCGGCATCCTCGACCACCAGGCTCGGGGCGAAACGCACCACGTCCGGGCCGGCTTGCAGGACCATCACGCCCTCCTTCTCGGCGGCATTGAGGATGTCCTTGGCCTTGCCCTTCCAGGCGTCGGCGAGTACGCAACCGATCAGCAGGCCGACGCCACGCACCTGGGTGAACAGGCCGGACTGCTGGCCAATCTTCTCCAGACGCGCCTTGAAGCGCTCGTGCTTGGCCTTGATGCCCGCGAGGGTTTCCGGGGTGTTGACCACATCCAGCACGGCGCACGCCACGGCACAGGCCAGCGGGTTGCCACCATAGGTGGTGCCGTGGGTACCAACGGCCAGGTGCTTGGCAAGGTCGGTGGTGGTCAGCATGGCGCCGATCGGGAAGCCGCCGCCCAGGCTCTTGGCGCTGGTCAGGATGTCCGGGGTGACGCCGTAATGCTGGTAGGCGTACAGCGAACCGGTACGGCCCACGCCAGTCTGCACTTCATCGAAGATCAGCAGGGCGTTGTGCTCGTCGCACAGTTTGCGGGCGCCTTCCAGGTAGGCTTTGTCGGCCGGCACCACACCGCTCTCGCCCTGGATCGGCTCGATCACCACGGCGCAAGTCTTGTCGGAGATCTGTGCCTTGAGTGCTTCCAGGTCGTTGTACGGCACGTGGCTGATGCCGGTGATCTTCGGACCGAAGCCGTCGGAATACTTGGGCTGACCACCGACGCTGACGGTGAACAGGGTGCGACCGTGGAAACTGTTCACGGTGGCGATGATCTCGTGCTTCTCGGGGCCGAAGCGGTCATGGGCAACGCGACGGGCCAGCTTGAAGGCGGCCTCGTTGGCCTCGGCGCCGGAGTTGCAGAAGAAGGCCCGCTCGGCGAAGGTCGCGTCCACCAGCTTGTGTGCCAGGCGCAGGGCCGGCTCGTTGGTGAAGACGTTGGATACGTGCCAGAGGGTATTGGCCTGTTCGGTCAGGGCTTTGACCAGCGCAGGGTGGCAATGGCCCAGGGCGTTGACCGCGATACCTCCGGCGAAGTCGATCAGCTCACGGCCGGACTGGTCCCAGACGCGGGAGCCCTCGCCTCGCACAGGAATGAAGGCCGCCGGAGAATAATTGGGAACCATGACCTGGTCGAAATCGGCACGTTGCACCGGGGCTTGCTCAACGGACATCTGAGTCTCCTGAAGAGGAACGCTGGCCTGGAAGTGGCGAGCGATGAGGGGATTGTAAGGACTGATCGGCGCCTGTCCTTGCTGCCAGGCGACAACTTGTTACAGCGCTAAACCTTGTTTTACAGAGGTTTTCGGCAATGCGACAAACACTGTCGCAATCGCGCAGTGTACGGGAGAGAGGGGGATGGGTGAACGGGTGTTCACGGGGAATTAAAGGTAGTGGGTGTAGGATGGAGGGCGTTGCTGTTGCGGGATGGCGAAGATCGCGCCGCGCGGGCGGCGCGCGATCTTCGCCCAGGCGCCAAACCCAAGGCATACACCCCAGGCCCACCCTCCCTTCAGCCTTTCTCCGCCGGCGCCGAGCTCAACTCGAACGGGCTGCTGCTGCGTCGCTGGTTGCGGTCTTCCCGTGGCGTTGCGCCAAAGAAATTGCGGTAGGCACTGGAGAAATGTGGCCCTGAGGAGAAGCCGCACGACAATCCGATCTGGATGATCGACTTGCTGGTCTGCATCAGCATCTGCCGCGCCTTGTTCAAGCGCAGCTCCAGGTAGTACTGGCTCGGCACCCGGTTGAGGTACTGCTTGAAGATTCGCTCCAACTGGCGACGGGACACGCAGACATGCTGGGCGATCTCGTCGGTGGTCAGCGGCTCTTCAATGTTCGCCTCCATCAACAGCACTGCTTGGGTCAGCTTCGGATGGCTGGAGCCCAGACGATTCTGCAGCGGAATACGCTGGCGCTCGCCGCCTTCGCGGATACGCTCGACCACCAACTCCTCGGACACCGCCCCCGCCAGCTCCGCCCCGTGGTCACGGGCCAGCACCGCCAGCAGCAGATCGGTCACGGCCATGCCGCCACAGGCGGTCAGGCGATCACGATCCCAGTCGAACAGGTGGCTGGTGGCGATGACCTTGGGAAAACGTTCGGCGAAGTCGTCCTGCCAACGCCAGTGCACCGCCGCCCGATAGCCATCCAGCAAGCCCAGCGCCGCCAGCGGGTACACCCCAGCGGACAACCCGCCGATCATGCAGCCACTGCGCGCCAGTTGCTTCAGCGCAGCGGACAATGCCGACCCCATGGCCGATGGCGGCTCGTCCGCCAGCAGAAACAACTTGTGACAGCCTTCCAGGCGGCCATTCCACGGCTCGCCAGGCAAGCGCCAGTCACCGTCCGGGCTGGCATCGGCTTGAAGGAAGGCCAGTTCGTAGACCACATCCGGGTGAACCCGCTGGGCCACCCGCAACACTTCCTCGGCCAACGCCAGGGTCAGCGGCCGGGTGCTCGGCCAGATGAGAAATCCGATTCGCTGGGTGGTCATAGGGCGTGGTCCGAAACCTGGGTTCGTTCGAGTCTGTGGCGCCGGGTCAGGCTGCGCTTCGCTGCGCAGCATGCCCTATTCTGGTGCAAAGGTGCAGCCTTTACTTCAGGCTGCCGGAGAGAAACTGCTTGAGCCGCTCCGATTGCGGGTTGACCAGCACTTCGCGCGGGCAGCCCCGCTCCTCCACCAGGCCCTTGTGCAGGAACACCAGCTGGTTCGACACCTCACGGGCAAAGCCCATTTCGTGGGTCACCACGACCATGGTACGACCTTCCTGGGCCAGCGACTGCATGACCTTGAGCACATCGCCGACCAGCTCCGGGTCGAGGGCCGAGGTCGGCTCGTCGAACAGCATCACCTCAGGCTCCATGGCCAAGGCACGGGCAATCGCCACGCGCTGTTGCTCACCACCGGACATATGCCCGGGGAAGGCATCCTTGCGGTGGGCCACGCCGACCTTGTTCAGGTAATGCTCGGCCTTTTCCAACGCTTCCTTCCTGTTCACGCCCAGCACATGTACCGGCGCTTCGATCACGTTCTCCAGCGCGGTCATATGCGACCACAGGTTGAAGTGCTGGAACACCATCGACAGGCGCGAACGCATGCGTTGCAGTTGCTTGGGGTCGGCGGCCTTCAGCGCACCGTCCTTGCCGGCCACCAGCTTGAGCTCTTCGTTGTTGAGCAGGATCTTGCCGGCATGGGGCTGCTCGAGCAGGTTGATGCAGCGCAGGAAGGTCGACTTGCCCGAACCACTGGAGCCGATGATGCTGATCACATCGCCCGCCTTGGCCTCGAGCGAGACGCCCTTGAGCACCTCATGGCTGCCGTAGCGCTTGTGCAGGTCTTGGACTTGGAGTTTGTACATGCTGTCGGTTCTCACAGAGCGTTCAGTGCTTGCGCGGCGCCAGGTAGCTGAGCCAGCGGCGTTCGGCCATCTTGAACAGGCGCACGAGGATGAAGGTTAGGCACAGGTAGAACGCGCCCGCCGTGATATAGGCCTCGAAAGGCAGGTAGTACTGGGCATTGACGGTACGCGCCGCGCCCGTGATGTCGATCAGGGTGACGATCGATGCAAGGCTGGTGGTCTGCAGCATCATGATCACTTCGTTGCTGTACTGCGGCAGCGCTCGGCGCAGGGCCGAGGGCAACAGGATGCGCCGGTACATCTTCATGCGTGACATGCCCATCGCCTTGGCCGCCTCGATCTCGCCATGGGGCGTGGCCCGCAGGCTGCCGGCAATGATCTCGGCGGTGTAGGCGCTGGTGTTCACCGCGAACGCAAGGCAAGCGCAGAAGGTCGCACTGGACAGCCAAGGCCAGAGCACACTTTCACGCACAGCTTCGAACTGGGCCAGGCCGTAGTAGATCAGGAACAGCTGCACCAGCATCGGCGTGCCACGGATGACGTAGGTGTAAAGCCATGCGAGCAGGTTCACCAAGGGCTGCTTGGACACGCGCATCAGGCCCAGCGGGATGGCCGCCAACAGGCCGAAGAACAGCGACAGCGCCAGCAGCTTCAGGGTGGTCAGCAGGCCGCCCAGGTACAGCGGCATGGCCTCCCAGATGACGTTGTAGTCGAAGATCATAGTTCAGCCGCCTTTACGCCCACCGAGTAGCGTCGTTCGAGGTACTTCAGGGCCACCAGCGAGATGCTGGTGAGCACCAGGTACAAGGCCGCCACCGCCAGGAAGAAGGTGAAGGGTTCGCGGGTGGCGTCGGCCGCCTGCTTGGCCTTGAACATCATGTCCTGCAGCCCGACCACCGAGATCAGTGCCGTGGCCTTGGTCAACACCAACCAGTTGTTGGTGAAACCAGGGATCGCCAGGCGAATCATCTGCGGCACCATGATGCGGAAGAACACCTGGCGGCTGCTCATGCCATAGGCCACCCCCGCCTCGGCCTGCCCCTTGGGAATACCCAGGAAGGCGCCGCGGAAGGTTTCCGACAGGTATGCACCGAAAATGAAGCCCAGGGTGCCGACACCCGCCACGAACGGGTTCAGGTCGATGTAGTCTTCATAACCTACCAGTGGCGCGATACGGTTGATCACATCCTGGCCGCCATAGAAGATCAGCAGGATCAGCACCAGGTCAGGGATGCCACGGATCACCGTGGCATACATATCGCCCAGCCAGGCCAGCCAGCGCACGGGCGACAAGCGCAGCGCCACGCCGATCAGGCCGAGCACGATGGCCAGGGCCATCGACGACAGGGCGAGCTGCAGCGTCAGCCACGCCCCATCGAGGATGACTGCCCCGTAGCCTTTCAACATGATGGGATTCCTCGGGACTTGGAATGAAAAATGGTGCAAACCTCAGAGCCTCTGCTGTTTGCACCATTGCACAGGTGAAACCCGACGTCTTACTGAGCTTCAGGCCCGTAGATGTCGAAGTTGAAGTACTTGTCTTGGATCTGCTTGTACTTGCCGCTGGCACGAATCGCATCGATCGCGGCATTGATACGCTCGCGATTGGCGTTGTCGCCCTTGCGCACGGCGATGCCGACGCCATCACCGAAGTACTTCACGTCGGTGAACGATGGGCCCACGAAGGCAAAGCCCTTGCCAGCGTCGGTCTTGAGGAAGCCGTCCTCGAGCAGGGTGGCATCGGCCACGGTGCCATCCAGACGACCGGCAGCGACGTCCAGGTAGATTTCGTTCTGGGTGCCATAAGGCACGACGGTGGCGCCCTTCGGTGCCAGGACCTCCTTGGCGAAGCGGTCGTGGATCGAACCGCGCTGCACGCCGATCTTCTTGCCCTGGAGCTCGGCCAGGCCTTCGCTGACGGTGGTGCCTTCCTTCATGACCAGGCGTGCCGGGGTCAGGTAGTAGCGCTTGGTGAAATCGACCGACTTCTTGCGGTCGTCAGTGATCGACATGGACGACAGGATGGCGTCGATCTTGCGCACCTTCAGCGCCGGGATCAGGCCGTCGAATTCCTGCTCGACCCAGGTGCACTTGGCTTTCATCTCTTCGCACAGGGCGTTGCCGATGTCGTAGTCGAAGCCGGCGATGCTGCCGTCGGGTTGCTTGAAGGCGAAGGGTGGGTAGGCGGCCTCGATACCGATTTTCAACGGTTTTTCATCGGCCTGCGATACCAGGGAAAACACGGACAGCGCCAGGGCGCCAAGCAGTGCGAGCTTCTTCATCAGGTAACTCCATCGGTACAGGGCAATACAAGGCAGTTGTAACGGCTGCCCGACATGCGAATGGGTACAACGCGAGCCGCGGGGGTATCGACCAAGGTCGCAGACCACGAGCGAGTGAGTGGCATTTTAACGACAGCCCGGTGGCCGATATTTCTTCAAAGCGACAACTACTTACAGAAGCGCCTGAAACCGCGGCGGGCGATATTGACAGCTCCAGCAGAATATGCAAGAGCAAAAGAAAAATAACCTATAAGCGAAGCAATAAGTGGGCCTATTATTGGCAAAGCCTTGTATTCCGGCAAGTCCAGCGTGCCGGAGCGCAAAAATTCTCTACAGGTGCGCACTGAAATAACACATGATGTTTCGGCTCGCCCCGCTTCTGTGCGAAATGGGTGACAGGAAAGGTTACCGATGTAAGTCGAGGTAACAGAACGCAAGTACAGCAAAAACCCCGGCGGTTGCCCGGCGGGGTTCGAGGAAGAACTTGGATGGCCTTGCGGGCCCAATCGCGGGACGAGCCCGCTCCCACAGGATACGAATGTGGAAGCGGGCCTGTGCCGCGATCAAGGCGCCCAGCAGGCCTCGACTTAGGCCGAAGCCAGGCTCATCGCCTTGTGGGTATCGATCAGGTGCTGCACCACACCCGGGTCGGCCAGCGTCGAGATATCGCCCAGCGCATCGTATTCGCCGGTAGCGATCTTGCGCAGGATACGCCGCATGATCTTGCCCGAACGGGTCTTCGGCAGCCCCGGCGCCCATTGGATGACATCCGGCGAAGCGATCGGGCCGATCTCCTTGCGCACCCAGTTCTTCAGTTCCAGGCGCAGCGCCTCGCTCGGCTCCACGCCGGCATTGAGGGTGACATAGACATAGATGCCCTGCCCCTTGATGTCGTGCGGCACGCCCACCACTGCCGCCTCGGCGACCTTGGCATGGGCCACCATGGCACTTTCGATCTCGGCGGTGCCCATGCGGTGGCCAGACACGTTGAGCACATCGTCGACACGGCCAGTGATCCAGTAGTAGCCATCCTCGTCGCGACGGGCACCGTCACCGGTGAAGTACATGCCACGGAAGGTCTTGAAGTAGGTGTCGACGAAACGATCATGGTCGCCGTACAGCGAGCGCGACTGGCCCGGCCAGGAGTCCAGGATCACCAGGTTGCCTTCGGCCGCACCCTCGATCAGGTTGCCCAAGTTGTCCACCAGCGCTGGCACCACGCCGAAGAACGGGCGGGTCGCCGAGCCTGGCTTGAGCCCTGTGGCGCCCGGCAGCGGGCTGATCAGGATGCCGCCGGTCTCGGTCTGCCACCAGGTATCGACGATCGGGCAGCGCTCCTTGCCCACGGTCTGGTAGTACCAGTTCCAGGCCTCAGGGTTGATCGGCTCGCCCACCGAACCCAGCAGACGCAGGCTGGAGCCGTCGGCACCTGCGACTGCGGCCTGCCCTTCGGCCATCATGGCGCGGATGGCGGTAGGCGCGGTGTAGAGGATATTGACCTGGTGCTTGTCGATGATCTTCGACACGCGGGTGATGTCCGGGTAGTTCGGCACGCCCTCGAACAGCAGCGTGGTGGCGCCATTGGCCAGCGGGCCGTAGACGATGTAGCTGTGGCCGGTGACCCAGCCCACGTCCGCGGTGCACCAGTAGACTTCGCCAGGGCGATAGTCGAACACGCGCTCATGGGTCAGCGCGGCATAGACCAGGTAGCCACCGGTGGTATGCAGCACGCCCTTGGGCTTGCCGGTGGAGCCGGAGGTATAAAGGATGAACAGCGGCTCCTCGGCGCCCATTTCCTTCGGCGCGCAGTGGCTGGAGGCCACTTTCATCAGGTCTTCGTACCAGATGTCGCGATGCTGGTGCCAGGCGATGTCGCCACCGGTGCGCTTGCACACGATGATCTTCTGCACGCTGCTAGTTTCAGGGTTGGTCAGGGCCAGGTCGACATTGGCCTTGAGCGGGGTACGACGGCCACCGCGCACGCCCTCGTCGGCGGTGATCACCACCTTGGAGCGGCAATCGATGATGCGCCCGGCCAGGGCTTCGGGCGAGAAACCACCGAACACCACCGAGTGGATTGCACCGATGCGCGCGCAGGCCAGCATGGCCACCACGGCTTCCGGGATCATCGGCATGTAGATGGTCACCACATCGCCACGGTGCACGTCCTGGCCACGCAGGGCGTTGGCGAACTTGCAGACCTGCTCGTGGAGCTCGCGGTAGGTGATGTTACGGCTTTCGGAAGGATCGTCGCCTTCCCAGATGATGGCGACCTGGTCGCCACGCTCTGCCAGGTGACGGTCCAGGCAGTTATAGGAAACGTTCAGAGTGCCATCAGCGAACCACTTGATGTCGACATGATGATCGTCGAAGGAGGTCTGCTTGACCTTGGTGAAGGGCTTGATCCAGTCCAGGCGCTGGGCCTGCTCGCGCCAGAAGCCGTCCGGGTTGATCACCGACTGCTGGTACATGGCCTTGTAGGTGGCCTCGTCGGTCAGCGTATTGGCTGCTACCTCGGGACGAACGGGATACAGTGGAGCCGCACTCATCTGTTTTACCTCGGTGTAATAGTTGTTTTTGTATGGAAACGTTTGTAACTGTACCAGAGCGTGAAAAGCCATTCGACGTTGGTAGTAGCAAAGCGTGGGTTTTCCTGAAAATTCTTACACAATGGCTCTAGCCCAAGGCTCACAGGGCAGCCACGTGTAAATTCGAACTCGCAACCAAAGGGATTGTTACCGATTCTGTCAAAAGGCGAAAAAACTTTATCAAAACGCCATCTGTTTCCCTCCCCGGCCCCGCCCTAGAATTCATCACGCCACAACGGCAAGGCGATTAACTTCTGAAACAGCCCCCACGAAGGCAAAAGTTGATCCCTCTCTCAATGTGATAGTTGAAAACTCTGATGTACTCGCGGCGCCACAAGCGCCGCGTGCCCCCTCACGACCTTAGACAGGTAAATTGAAAATGAAAGCGTTACTGGTATTGGTACTTGGCGGTTTTTGCAGCGCGGCGATGGCCGACGACGTTGCAAAGGATGCCGAGCAGATTCCGGTTGAACAGTACAGTTATTCGCAGCACCTGGACATCGCCCGGGTACTCTCCATGAGCGAGGTGCCCAACGTCTGCGAAGTGGTGCCAGCCCGCATGACCTATGAGGACTCGCAGGGCCAGAAACACATTCTCGAATACCGTGTGATGGGGAACGGTTGTTCCAACGGCTGACGATGCTCGATGGGGCTGCGCTGCAGCCCCATTTAAATACCCTTTAATTATTCCACTGTTTTATTGAGCGCATACTCTCGCAACTTATTGGCAATCGTCGTATGGGAAACGCCCAGTCGTTTGCCCAGTGCACGACTGCTGGTATATTCCGGCATCAAGGATTCCAATACGGCCTTTTCAAAACGCCCGACTATTTGCGCAAGATCCCCCTCCAGCGAAAACTCACCCAAGGGTTGTCGCGCACCATAATCCGGCAAACGGATATGCTCCCCTTTCACCACCCCGCCCTCGCACAACGACACGGCCTGGAACAGTACGTTCTCCAGTTGGCGCACATTGCCCGGCCAATGGTACTGGCTGAGCTTTTCCATCGCCGCCGGCGCCAGGCGCGGCAGCGGGCAGCCAATCTGCCGGCTGGCCTGGTCGAGAAAGTGCTGCACCAACCCTTCCAGGCCATCCATGCATTCGCGCAGGGGCGGGATGTGCAATGACAGCACATTGAGGCGGTGGTAGAGGTCCTGGCGGAACTCACCGCGGGCACACAACTCGGAAAGGTCGACCTGGGTGGCGCAAATGACCCGCACGTCCAGGTAGACCTCTTCATCGCTGCCCACCCGCCGGAAGCAACCATCCTGCAGGAAGCGCAGCAACTTGACCTGCAGGCGCGGGCTCATTTCCCCCACACCATCGAGGAACAAGGTCCCGCCTGCGGTCAGTTCCAGCAGCCCCAGCTTGCCCTCGGCGCGGGCACCTTCGAAGGCGCCCGGACCATAGCCGAACAGTTCGGTCTCGGCCATCGACTCCGGCAGGCCGGCGCAGTTGAGCGCCATCAGCGGCGCCTGGCCGCGGGGGCTTGCCAGGTGGCAGGCACGAGCGAGCAGCTCCTTGCCGGTGCCGGTTTCACCTTCGATCAGCAGGGGGGCATCCAGCGGCGCCATGCGCCTGGCCTCGCGCACGACCGCTGCCATCACTCGCGAGCTTTGGAAGATGCTGTCGAAGCCACGCAACTCCTGCTTGCGCACGTTATAGATGCGCTCACCGATGCGATCGGCCCGGTGCAGGGTCAGCACGGCCCCGGCCAACGCTTCGCTGTCATCGTGCTCGGACTGCAGCGGCGCGATATCGGCCAGGAAGACGTCGCCCTTGACCTTGATCCGCAGGCCGTTGATGCGCGACTTGTTGGCCCGCACCAGTTCTGGCAGGTCGAAATCCTCGACGTAGCGGTCAAGCGGGATGCCCGGCACCTCATCGACCCGCACCCCCAGCAATTGAGCGGCACTGCGGTTGGCGGCGACGATACTGCCACCCATGTCGATCGACAGCACCGGGAAATCCAGGGCACCGAGCAACGCATTGAGCTCCATGTGCCGCCGTTCGCTGGGCATCAGGCCGACCCGCTTGACCCCGAACACACCGGCGATCGACTCGAACTTGGGCCGCAACGCCTGGAACTGCAGGTTGATCAGGTTCGGGCAGTGCAGGTAGATGGCATTGCCATGGTCGCCGCCGACCTCCCCGCGCAAGACGTTGATGCCGTATTCCACCAACAGATTGAGGATGTCCCGCAGGATGCCGATGCGGTTCTGGCAATGCACTTTGATACGCATGGAAAAGCCCCGAGGCGCGCGGATTTTTTCAGCGGCCGATGGAAAAGTCGTAAAGATAAGCTGACAAAAACAGCATAGTCGCCAGCTGGATGTGCGTGATTTTCCGGGATATCAGGCTTTTTGTAAAATTATCGTTACAAAAATAGGCGATGGGCTACTGCCACCGCGAGCCCGCACCCCGTGCAAATACGTCAACAGGGCGATATTCCTAGGGCATGTCCTGAACATAACAAGAATGCCCTCACCAGGAGAGCCACATGAAACAGACGCAATACGTGGCACGCGAGCCCGATGCGCATGGTTTTATCGACTACCCGCAACAGGAACACGCGGTGTGGAACACCCTGATCACCCGTCAGCTGAAGGTGATCGAAGGCCGCGCCTGCCAGGAGTACCTGGACGGCATCGACCAGCTCAAGCTGCCCCACGACCGCATCCCCCAGCTCGGTGAGATCAACAAGGTGCTCGGCGCCACCACCGGTTGGCAGGTCGCCCGCGTGCCAGCCCTGATTCCCTTCCAGACCTTCTTCGAACTGCTGGCCAGCAAGCGCTTCCCGGTGGCCACCTTCATCCGCACCCCGGAAGAGCTGGACTACCTGCAAGAGCCGGACATTTTCCATGAGATCTTCGGCCACTGCCCGCTGCTGACCAACCCCTGGTTCGCCGAGTTCACCCACACCTACGGCAAGCTGGGCCTGGCGGCCACCAAGGAGGAACGCGTCTACCTGGCCCGCCTGTACTGGATGACCATCGAGTTCGGCCTGATGGAAACCCCGCAAGGCCGAAAGATCTACGGTGGCGGTATCCTGTCCTCGCCGAAGGAAACGGTCTACAGCCTGTCCGGCGAGCCTGAGCACCAGGCCTTCGACCCGATCGAAGCCATGCGCACCCCGTATCGGATCGACATCCTGCAGCCGCTCTACTTCGTCTTGCCCGACCTCAAGCGCCTGTTCGACCTGGCCCACGAAGACATCATGGGCATGGTTCACCAGGCCATGAAACTGGGCCTGCACGCACCGAAGTTTCCACCCAAGGCAGCCGCCTGAGCCGCCTTGCCGATAACAACTCAAAACGGAAAAAGACACCCATGAATGCCTTGAACCAAGCCCACTGCGAAGCCTGCCGTGCCGACGCGCCAAAAGTCTCCGACTCGGAGCTGGCCGAACTGATCCGCGAAATCCCGGATTGGAACATCGAAGTCCGCGACGGCCACATGGAGCTGGAACGCGTCTTCCTGTTCAAGAATTTCAAGCATGCCCTGGCGTTCACCAACGCGGTCGGTGAAATCGCCGAAGCCGAAGGCCATCACCCAGGCCTGCTGACCGAGTGGGGCAAGGTCACCGTCACCTGGTGGAGCCACTCGATCAAGGGCCTGCACCGCAACGACTTCATCATGTGCGCGCGCACCGACGAAGTCGCCAAGACCGCCGAAGGGCGCAAGTGATGCATTTCGCAGCCATTGGCCGGGTCCCTGGCGACCCGATCCTCGGGCTGATGGAAGCCTATGCCCGTGACAACAACCCGGCGAAGTTCGACCTGGGCGTTGGCGTGTTCAAGGATGCCCAGGGCCTGACGCCAATTCCCGCGGCGGTCAAACAGGCCGAACAGCGTCTGGTGGAGCAGCAAGCCACCAAGAGCTACGTCGGCGGCCATGGCGACGCGGCGTTTGGCCGCCTGGTCAGCGAGCTGGTGCTGGGCAGTGCCTCGCCACTGCTTGCCAGCCAACGCGCCGGCGCCACCCAGACCCCAGGCGGCACCGGCGCCCTGCGCCTGGCGGCGGAATTCATCGCCCATTGCCTGCCCGGGCGTGGCATCTGGCTGAGCGACCCGACCTGGCCGATCCACGAAACCATTTTCGCCGGCGCCAAGCTGAAGGTGTCCCACTACCCCTACGTGGGTTCGGACAACCGCCTGGATGTGAAGGGCATGCTGGCGGCTCTGGAACAGGCGCCGGAAGGCGACGTGGTACTGCTGCATGCCTGTTGCCACAACCCCACCGGTTTCGACCTGAGCCAGGACGACTGGCGCGCCGTGCTCGAAGTCGTGCGCAAGCGCAACCTGCTACCGTTGATCGATTTCGCCTACCAGGGCTTCGGCGACGGACTGGAGGAAGATGCCTGGGCGGTGCGCTTGTTCGCCGCTGAGCTCCCGGAACTGCTGATCACCAGCTCTTGTTCGAAGAACTTCGGCCTCTACCGCGACCGCACCGGGGCCCTGCTGGTATGCAGCCATGATGCCGAGAAGCTGCTGGATGTGCGTAGCCAGCTGGCTTTGCTGGCTCGCAACCTGTGGTCGACGCCGCCCGACCATGGGGCCGCGGTGGTGGCCCAGATCCTTGGCGACCCAACCCTCAAGGCCCTATGGGTCGAGGAAGTGGACGCCATGCGCCAACGCATCGCCGAACTGCGCCTGGGCCTGGTCAAGGCGCTGGAACCTCACGGTCTGGCCGAGCGCTTCGCCCACATCGCCGCGCAACGCGGGATGTTCTCCTACACCGGGCTGAGCCCGGAGCAAGTAAGCCTGTTGCGCGAGAAGCACAGTGTGTACATGGTCGGTACCGGCCGGGCGAACATCGCCGGCGCCGATGCACAGCGCCTGGAGCAGTTGGCAGCGGCGATCGCCGACGTCTGTCTGTAGGGCATTTTCGCGGGTGAACCCGCTCCCACAGGGCTTGCCAAAGCCCTTTGTGGGAGCGGGTTCACCCGCGAATAAGCCTCCCTGATTGTCCGATAACCACCCGCAAAACCGCGCCGCAAGGCGAAAAATTTCAAACTGTCATCCAGACTCCTGTATCCTGCCCGAGCTTTTCGAAGCCTCACACGCGCCTGGCGCAGTCTTTTCACTCACACTTGCGAGGAACGACGAGATGCATGAAATCCCGAATCTTCCCTTCCCAAGCCTGAACCCCGAAGAGCAAACCGTTGCCGCCCACGCCGAACCGGCGCCTGCTGTCGAGCAGGACGGTGACGATCAATCCAGCGCCGACCAGGAATAACCGCGCACACCCTCCGACAGTGTGAAAACGGCTGACTCGCGGGACCTTGCCCGTCATCGCGTTTTCACACCGTCCAGAATCCGGCTCACGCCTCAGCGTCGGGCGTACTGCAACACCACTTCCAGCGGATGGCGCAGTTGCCGCTCGGTCATGCGCTTGACCTGGCTACGGCAGGAATAGCCGGTCGCCAGCGCCTCCCCCTCCTTGTCCAGCTTGGTCGCCCAGGACTGCTCGAAGATGGTCCGCGAAGCCTCCTGATTACGCGCCTCATGCCCATAGGTGCCCGACATGCCGCAGCAACCGGTAGCCTCGGTGACCAGCTTCAGGCCCAGGCGGGCGAACACCTGCTCCCACTGGCGAGTGCTGGCCGGCACGTTGGTCTTCTCGGTGCAGTGGGCCATCAGGCGGAAGTGGCCGGCATCGACCGCAGGCTGCTCGGGCAGTACATCCATCAACCACTCCTGGGGCAGCAGCACCTTGGGGCAGCCATCCAGGCCATCGACCTTCTGGTACTCCTGGCGATACACCAGGGTCATCGCCGGGTCCAGGCCCACCAGCGGCACACCGCACTCGGCGAGGGCCTTGAGCTGCGTGGCATTGCGGATCGCGGCCTTGGCGAAGGCACCGAGGAAGCCCTGCACGTGCAGCGGCTTGCCATTGGCGCTGTAGGGGGCCAGGAACACGCGATGGCCCAGGCGATGGGCCAGTTCGATGAACGAGGCCAGCAGTGGCGTCTCGAAATAGCGGGTGAAGGCATCCTGCACCAGCACGATGCTGCGCTCACGCTGGGCCGGGGTCAGCTCACGCAATGCCGGGATACTGGCCATGCCGACGCGGCAACGGCTCAGGGTCGACTGGAAGTTGAAACGGCTGATCAACGGGCTGTCGACCATACCCACCTTGTCGGCCAGCAGCTTGCTTACCCACTTCGAACCCATCACCGCGTTGTACGCCCCCGGCGCATGGGCCAGGTAGGGAATGGTGAACTCCAGCGAGCCGATCAGGTAGTCGCGCAATGGACGCTGGTAGCGGCCGTGGTACAGTTCGAGGAACCGCGAGCGGAAGTCAGGCACATTGACCTTGATCGGGCACTGCCCCGCGCACGACTTGCACGCCAGGCAGCCGGCCATGGCATCGTACACCTCGTGGGAGAAATCCTCCTGGCCATGCTTGCGTGCCCGCGCGTTGCGCAGCCGCGCCGGCAGGCCTTTGAGCCAGCCTCCCTTGTTGCGCGCCGCCGCCAGTACGTCGATGTCCGATTCGCCCTGCAGTCGCAGCCACTCGCGGATCAGCGAGGCTCGGCCCTTGGGCGAATGCTGGCGCTCGCGTGTGGCCTTCCAGGATGGGCACATGGCGTCGTTGGGATCGTAGTTGTAGCAGGCGCCATTGCCGTTGCAGTGCACGGCGCTGCCGAAGCTCTGCCAGACGCGCTCGTCGATGCTGCGATCGAGGTCGCCACGCAGGCTGACGCCATCGACCGGCGTCAGCCCCTCGGCACTGCCCGGCGGGGTGCAGATCTTGCCCGGGTTGAGCTGGTTGTGCGGGTCGAACGCACCTTTGAGGCGCTGCAACGCCGGGTACAGCTCGCCGAAGTATTCCGGAACGTATTCCGAGCGCAGGCCCTTGCCATGTTCGCCCCAGAGCAGGCCGCCGTAACGCTGGGTGAGCGCCGCCACGGCGTCGGAAATCGGTTTGACCAGCGCGGCCTGCGCCGGGTCCTTCATGTCCAGCGCAGGGCGCACGTGCAATACCCCGGCATCGACGTGGCCGAACATGCCATAGGCCAGGCCATAGCCGTCGAGCAAGGCGCGGAAGTCGGCGATGTAGTCGGCCAGTTGCTCCGGCGGCACCGCGGTATCTTCGACGAACGGCTGCGGGCGGACCTCCCCTTCGACGTTGCCCAGCAGGCCCACCGAACGCTTGCGCATGGCATAGACCTTGGTCACCGCCTCGGCGCCCTCGGCCAGGGTATGGCCCAGGCGCTCGACGCTGGCATCGGCCTTCAGGTGATCGATAAAGGCTTGCACCCGAGCATTGACCTCGGCCGGCTCGTCACCGCAGAACTCGACGAGGTTGATGCCCAGGGTCGGGCGCTCGGCGTCGGCCGGGAAATACTCGGCCACGCTGTGCCAGACGATATCCTGCATCGCCAGCATCAGCACCTTGGAGTCCACGGTCTCGATCGACAGCGGCTTGTGCGCCATCAACGCGTTGGCATCGCGCAGGGCATCCATGAAGCTGCTGTAGCGCACGTTGACCAGTACTGCGTATTTCGGGATCGGAAGCACATTGAGCTTGGCCTCGACGACATAACCCAGCGACCCTTCGGCCCCGCACAGCACGCTGTTGAGGTTGAAGCGGCCCTGCTCGTCGCGCAGGTGCGCCAGGTCATAGCCGGTCAGGCAGCGGTTGAGCTTGGGGAAGGTGCTTTCGATCAGTTCGGCCTGGGTCTGCTGGATCTCCCGCGCCGTGCGGTACACCTCGCCCACCCGGCCAGGCGCGGCGCAGGCCTGCTCCAGCGCCGCCTCGTCGAGCGGCAGGCTGTGCAGGCGCTCGCCGCCGAGCAAGACGCTGTGCAGCTCCAGCACATGGTCGCGGGTCTTGCCGTAGGTGCAGCTGCCCTGGCCACTGGCGTCGGTGTTGATCATGCCGCCGACGGTGGCACGGTTGGAGGTGGACAGCTCAGGGGCAAAGAACAGCCCGTGGGGCTTGAGCGCCGCGTTGAGCTGGTCCTTGACCACCCCGGCCTGAACTCGCACCCAACGCTGCTCGACGTTGATCTCGAGAATCGTATTCATGTGCCGCGACAGGTCGACGACGATGCCGTCGGTCAGCGACTGGCCATTGGTGCCGGTGCCGCCGCCACGCGGGGTCAGCTTGATCTCGCGAAAACGCGGTTCGGCCATCAACGTGGCCACTCGCGCCACATCGTCGGCATCCATCGGGAATACCGCGGCCTGGGGCAGGCGCTGGTAAATGGAGTTGTCGGTGGCCAGCACGGTGCGGGTGCCGTAGTCGGCGCTGATCTGGCCACGGAAGCCGCTGCCGCGCAGGGCTTCGAGGAATTCGGGGTAGTGGGCGGCAGGCGCACGGGTCGACAGCTGGGCGATCATCGAAGGATGGCCTCTTGATAGGGCTGATTCACGGAAATCCTGTCGTCCTGGCATGGGTTGCTCAGGCGAGGATGACGAATGTGCCAATGTTCCTGTAGTTTCCGGCTAGGGGCAAACGGATATTCCTGCCGCTATCGATGAGTTTCATGAATGAATTACCGCCACCTGACACCCTCGATGTCATTGCTGCTGGCCTTCGAAGCTGCTGCCCGGCATGAAAGCTACACCCGCGCCGCCGCCGAACTGTCGCTGACCCAGAGCGCGGTCAGCCGCCAAGTCCAGGCGCTGGAGCACCAGCTTGGCCTGACGCTGTTCCGGCGCGAAGGCCGCCAGGTGCAACTGACCGATGTCGGGCGCCTGTACCAGCGCGAACTCAGCGAGGCGCTCGGACGTATCCGCAGCGCGACGCTGCAGGCGTTGGCGTATCAGTCCGGCGTCGGTACCTTGCGCCTGGCCACCTTGCCCACGTTCGGCTCCAAATGGCTGCTACCGCGGCTGCATGCGTTCTATGCGGCGCACCCGGGGATGCTGGTGCACATTCATTCACGGATCGAAGCGATCAACTTCGAGACCAGCGAGATCGATGCGGCCATCGGGGTGGCGACCCATGACCTGCCCGGGTTGATCTGCCATCGGTTGCATGCCGAGGAGCTGGTGGTCATCCTGCCGCCGCAGGCCGCGACCGATGCACAAGCCTGGGGGCCGGGGCGTATCAGCGAGCAGGTGCTGCTCAACGTGGCCAACAATCCCCATGCGTGGGGCGAATGGTTTTCGCACCATGGCCTGCCCCATCGAGGGATGCGACTGGGGCCGAGCTTCGAGTTGACGTCGCATTTGATCCAGGCGGTGCGGGCAGGCATCGGGATTGGCCTGGTGCCACGGATCCTGGTGGAAGAAGAGCTGGCCAGCGGGGAGCTGTTCAGCGCCGGGGAGGCCTTTGCCAGCCAGCGTAGCTACTACCTGATCTACCCGCCGCGCAATGAGGCACTGCCTTCGCTGCGGGCGTTTCGCGGGTGGCTGTTGGGGCAGATTTGAAGCGCCTGGTTCGCAGGCCGCTTGAACGTTCAGATGTAACGGGGGCGCCACTGCCCCATCGCCGGCAAGCCGGCTCCCACAGGTATGGCGGTGTCTCTGGAAACAGCGCAGGCCAAGTGGGGCTTGCCGGCGCCGAGGCAACAAAAAACCCGATGCCAGTCACCTGGCATCGGGTTCCGATACAACCTAACAGTCGCTTACTTGGCCACCGACCCGGCAGCCGAGGTCACAACCCCAGCGCGCTTGCTCTTGAGCGCATAGAACGCATACATCACCACCAGCCAGACCGGAATTGCATACACCGACACCTGGATGCCAGGAATCATCAGCATGATCCCCAGGATCAGCACCACGAATGCCAGGCAGATGTAGTTGCCATACGGATACCACAGGGCCTTGAACAGCGGCTTCTGGCCAGTACGGTCCAGGTGCTGGCGGAACTTCAGGTGCGAGTAGCTGATCATCGCCCAGTTGATCACCAGGGCTGCGACCACCAGCGACATCAGCAGCTCCAGGGCATGCTGCGGCATGAAATAGTTGAGCAGCACGGCGACCAGGGTTACGCCGGCCGAGGCCAGGATCGAGCGCACCGGTACGCCACGCTTGTCGATCTTCGCCAGGCTCGCCGGGGCATCGCCCTGTTCGGCCATGCCGTAGAGCATACGGGCGTTGCAGTAGGTGCCGCTGTTGTACACCGACAGCGCCGCGGTCAGGACCACGAAGTTCAGCAGGTGGGCTGCTACATCGCTACCGAGCAGCGAGAAGACCTGCACGAACGGGCTGCTGCCATAGCTGCCGCCGGAAGCGTCGATGCTGGCGACCAGGCTGTCCCATGGCGTGAGCGACAGCAGGATGACCAGGGCACCGATGTAGAAGATCAGGATACGGTAGATGACCTGGTTGATCGCCTTCGGAATCACGGTCTTGGGCTTGTCGGCCTCAGCGGCGGTGAAGCCCAGCATTTCCAGGCCACCGAAGGAGAACATGATGATCGCCAGGGCCATCACCAGGCCGCTCACGCCGTTGGGGAAGAAGCCACCGTGGGCCCACAAGTTGGTCACCGAAGCCTCGGGACCGCCGCTGCCGCTGGTCAGCAGGTAGGCACCCAGGCCGATCATGCCGACGATGGCCAGCACCTTGATGATCGCGAACCAGAACTCGGCTTCGCCGAAGACCTTGACGTTCATCAGGTTGATCGCATTGATCAGGATGAAGAAGCCTGCTGCCGTGACCCAGGTCGGGATTTCTGGCCACCAGTAATGGATGTACTTGCCGACTGCGGACAGCTCCGACATGCCGACCAGGATGTACAGCACCCAACAGTTCCAGCCGGACAGGAACCCGGCGAAACCGCCCCAGTACTTATGCGCGAAATGGCTGAAGGAGCCGGCGACAGGCTCTTCGACGATCATCTCGCCCAGCTGGCGCATGATCATGAACGCGATGAAGCCGCAGATGGCGTAGCCGAGGATCATCGACGGGCCAGCGGACTTCATCACGCCGGCCGAGCCCAGGAACAATCCAGTACCGATGGCCCCACCCAGGGCAATCAGTTGGATATGGCGGTTTTTCAGGCCACGCTTGAGCTCGCCTGAAGGCATGTTTTGTCCACTCATGAACGAAGTCACCTGCTTGTTTTTATCTGTGACGAAATCGGACCCACCGCGCTCGTGGCGCAGCGGAATGGGCAAGGTGGTTACCTTGGGTTTCTTGGACGAGGTGATACACCGAGGGCTTAGGCCCTGGACGGCTCAACCAGGCGTCAGCAAGAGTGCGCGGTACGCATTGGGGTCACAGGTAAAACGCGGCGCATTGTATACCCCTGCGAGCGCGCAGGCGTCAACGCGTTGCGTCATTTCCTGATGAAAAAACGCACCGGTCCTGGGGTGAAGGCCTGGAAAGGCGGAGAGATCGGCGTACATGGCGCCTCCATTTGTTGTTCTCGATGCCCGGCTCTGCGGCCTGGCTTCTGCACACGGCATGGGCGCTATATCACCGTGGGGCGGGGGCTTGGGCAAGGGGATTGGCGGCGGTGAAGCGGCTCTGCGATGCGGCTCTTGGCAAAATCTGTTTACAGGAGGAGGCGTGACGGGAAAAAGCGCGGGATTTCGTAAAATAATCGTTACAAGATGGTTCAAAAACGTGCCAGGCGTTCGAAAAAGCTTCGGTAGATCAGTGGGTTGAAAAACAAACGGCAAAAAAAGGGCCGCTGCGCAGCCTATCGCGGGACAAGCCCGCTCCTACAGGGAGTGTCATTCCTGTAGGAGCGGGCCTGTCCCGCGATAGGCCGCACAGCGGCCCCTTTCAACTCAACGCCAGTCGTTAGCTGCGCGGCTTGCCGCGGCCACGGCCCGCCGGCTTGTCACCCTCAGGCTTGCCCGGACGCTTGCGCATCTCGCTCGGACGCTCGGCCACGGCACTGCCCCGCACGGCCTTGCGAGGCGGAGCCTCTTCGCGCCCCGGGCGCTCGGCCTGGCCGTCCTGGGCAGGGCGCAAGGTGCGCACGCGCTCGCCACGGCCCAGTGGGCGGGTGGACTTGCGCTGCATGCGCTCGAGCTTGTCCTTGGCCTTGAGGTTCAGCGCCGGCAGCGCCACAGGCTGCAGGCCGACCTCGGCGGCAAGGATGTCGATCTCGCCCTGGGTCATTTCGCGCCAACGGCCCATCGGCAGGTCGGAGTTGAGGAACACCGGGCCGAAGCGCACGCGCTTGAGGCGGCTGACCACCACGCCTTGGGACTCCCACAGGCGGCGCACTTCACGGTTGCGGCCTTCCATCACCACGCAGTGGTACCAGTGGTTGAAGCCTTCGCCACCCGGTGCCTTCTGGATATCGGTGAACTTGGCCGGACCATCCTCGAGCATCACGCCCGCCTTGAGGCGGTCGACCATGTCGTCGTCGACCTCACCCCGCACGCGTACGGCATACTCGCGGTCCATTTCGTAGGACGGGTGCATCAGGCGGTTGGCCAGTTCACCGTCGGTGGTGAACAGCAACAGGCCGGTGGTATTGATGTCCAGGCGGCCGATATTGATCCAGCGGCCCTCTTTCGGGCGCGGCAGGCGGTCGAACACGGTCGGGCGACCTTCAGGGTCGTCGCGGGTGCAGATCTCGCCATCGGGTTTGTTGTACATGATCACTCGGCGGGTGGCCTCGGCGGCCTCCACACGCTTGATCAGCTTGCCGTCAACGGCGATGGCGTCATGCAGGTCGACGCGCTGGCCGAGGGTGGCCTCGACGCCGTTGACCTTGATACGGCCCTGGCTGATCCAGGCCTCGACGTCACGACGCGAACCGACGCCGATGCGCGCCAGCACCTTCTGCAGCTTTTCGCCGGACGGTGGGTTGGGTTGGGTTTCTTGCAGGTCTTGGTCACTCATCTGGGCACCTCCCGGTGTATGTAGTGAAAGCGGTTCGTGGCGACGGATGCGCCAACGGGGCGCGCATCATACGCGGTTCGGTGGGCGAACGCACTGCAGCCTAGAAGGTTTTCACGAACAGACCACGGTTTTCTGCCCGGCGGCGCTTCTACAGGGGAAGTCACATATTCAAGGTTTGGGCTCTTGGACCTCGGACTCCGGCGCCTCGTCCCGCAAGTCATCGAAATCGGTCTTGAGCCCTACTTCCATGGCATCCAGCTCCACCAGCAAGCTCCGGAAACTGGTCTCCTCCCGCAGCGGTGCCTCGCCTTGCTCGCCCTCGTCAAGGCTGGCATCAGCCAACGCCTGCAGGTGTGCCGGCACCGGCGCGTCATCCGGGTCCAGCAGCGGCTCGGGCTCCAGTTCGCGCAACTCGGCCAGGGCCGGCAGCTCGTCCAGGCTCTTGAGGTTGAAATGGTCGAGAAACGCCTTGGTGGTAGCGAACATCGCCGGCCTGCCGGGCACCTCGCGGTAGCCGACGATACGGATCCACTCGCGCTCCATCAGGGTCTTGATGATATTGCTGTTCACCGCCACGCCACGCACATCTTCGATCTCGCCGCGGGTGATCGGTTGGCGGTAGGCGATCAGCGCCATGGTCTCGAGCAAGGCGCGCGAGTATCGCTGCGGCCGCTCTTCCCACAGGCGCCCGACCCAGGGTGCGTAGTCTTCGCGGATCTGCAGGCGATAACCGCTCGCCACCTCCTTGAGTTCGAAGGCGCGGCCGTTGCAGGACTTGCCCAGCAGCTCCAGGGCTTTCTTGAAGACAGCCGGCGCCGGGCGCTCGGCTTCCTCGAACAGTTCGTACAACCGCTCCAGTGACTGCGCCTTGCCAGACGCCAGCAGGAAGGCTTCGATCAGCGACGCCAGGTCGCGCGGTTCATTCAGGTTCATCATCAGGAAAGGCCAGTTCGTTGTCACTCGGCCCGGGCACGGACATGGATCGGGGCGAAAGGCTCATTCTGCACCAGTTCGATGAGCGATTCCTTCACCAGTTCGAGAATCGCCATGAACGTGACCACTACGCCGAGCTTGCCCTCCTCAAGCGTGAACAGCTCGACGAAAGGCACGAAACCACCCCCCTTGAGCCGCTCCAGCACCTCGCTCATACGCTCGCGGGTCGACAGCGTCTCGCGGGTGATCTGGTGGCTCTCGAACAGGTCATTGCGGCGCATCACCTCGGCCATCGAAAGCAGGATCTCCTCCAGCGCGACTTCCGGCAGCAGCTTGCGCACCTTGGCCTGGGGCGCCTCCAGGCGCGGCACGACCACCTCCCGGCCCACCCGCGGCAGCTCGTCGATGCCCTCGGCGGCGGCCTTGAAGCGTTCGTACTCCTGCAACCGGCGAATCAGTTCGGCGCGCGGGTCGCCCTCCTCCTCCTCGACCTCGCTGGAACGCGGCAACAACATGCGCGACTTGATCTCGGCAAGCATGGCAGCCATCACCAGGTACTCAGCGGCCAGCTCCAGGCGCACGCTCTTCATCAATTCGACGTAGGACATGTACTGGCGAGTGATTTCCGCCACCGGGATGTCGAGGATATCGATGTTCTGCTTGCGGATCAGGTACAGCAGCAGGTCCAGCGGCCCTTCGAAGGCCTCGAGGAATACTTCCAGGGCATCCGGCGGGATGTACAGGTCCATCGGCAGCTCGGTCAGGGCTTCGCCATAGACCAGCGCCAATTGCAGCTGTTGCGGCGATTCGCTGTCGCTGACCGGTGCCGCGGCCTCTTGAGCCTGGCTCACGCAGGCGCCAGGAAGGGCGCGGGGTCGCCACAGCCGACACGGATCACTTCCGGGTCGTCGCCGGACAGGTCGATGACCGTCGAAGCCTTCAGGTCGCCGAAGCCCCCATCGATGATCAGGTCGACGTGATGCTCCAGGCGTTGGCGGATTTCGTACGGGTCGGTCATCGGGTCTTCATCGCCCGGCAGGATGAGGCTCACACTCATCAGGGGCTCGCCCAGCTCTGCGAGCAGCGCCAGGACGATCGGGTTGGAAGGTACGCGCAGGCCGATGGTGCGGCGCTTCTCGTGCATCAACAAACGTGGCACTTCGCGCGTGGCGTTGAGGATGAAGGTGTACGGCCCGGGTACATGCGCCTTGAGCAGACGGAACGTCGCCGTGTCGATCTTGGCGAACGTGCCCATTTGCGACAGGTCGCAGCACAGCAGCGTGAAGTTATGGTTCTTGTCCAGCTGGCGCAGGCGTCGAACCCGTTCCACGGCGGTCTTGTCGCCGATCTGGCAGCCCATCGCGTAGGCCGAGTCGGTGGGATACACCACCACCCCGCCCTTGCGGATGATCTCGACGGCCTGCTTGATCAGGCGCGCCTGCGGGTTTTCCGCATGGATCTGGAAAAATTGGCTCACGTAGTCGTCCTGTTCATACCGCCATAGGCTGTTCATGGCTGAATCGGCGCCACAGAGGTGGCAGATCCTCGGGCAATGGCCGATAGGCACCGATCTCGCCCCAGGTGCCGGGGCCGTGGAAGTCACTGCCAGCGCTTGCCAGCAGGCCGAACTCACGGGTGAGGATGGACATCGTGCCCACCTGCTCGGCCGGCATCATCCCGTTGACCACCTCCAATGCCTGCCCGCCTGCCTGAATATAGTCGGCAATCAGCCTTCTGCGCTTGCTGCGGGTAAGTTCGTAGTGCATGGGATGGGCCAGGCTCACCCATGCGTTGGACTGGCGCAGCGTCGCGACAGTTTCCTCCAGGGTCGGCCAGTGCAGCTTGACGTCACCGAGCTTGCCAGCACCCAGCCACTTGCGAAAGGCCTCGCCGCGGTCCTTGACGTGGCCTGCGCGCACCAGGTGCTCGGCGAAATGCGGCCGTGCCGGGGCGTTGCCGCTGTCGCCCAACGCCTGTTGAACGGCCCGGGCACCATCGAGCGTGCCAGGCATGCCTTTGGCCGCCAACCGTCGGTCGATTTCCTCGGCGCGCAGCCATCGCCCCCGGTGCAGGGCCTCGATGGCAGCGAGCAAGGGCGGTGCGTCTAGCGGGAAGTCATAGCCCAGCACATGGATGGTCGCGCCACCCCAGGTGCATGAAAGCTCCACGCCGCTGACCCAATGCATGCCGTTGTCTTGGCAGGCCTGGCGGGCTTCGGCCAGGCCCTCGATGGTGTCGTGGTCGGTCAGGGCCAGCGTCCGCACCCCGTGCTCGTGGGCCCGGGCGACCAGGGCCGAGGGCGACAGGGCGCCATCGGAGGCCGTGCTGTGACAGTGCAGATCAACATTCATGGAGGAGCGCTTTCGCTGGAATCGATGTTTGATATTATGCCGTCACATCCCGCTTCTGGCTGCCACTGTGAAACAATTCATCGATTTCATCCCGCTTCTGCTGTTCTTCATCGTCTACAAGCTCGACCCACGCCCCGTCGAAATCGCCGGCCACAGCTTCGAGTTCGGCGGTATCTACAGCGCCACTGCCATGCTGATCATCAGCTCCCTGGTGGTATATGGCGCGCTGTTCCTGCGCCACGGCAAGCTGGAAAAAGGGCAATTGCTGACCCTGGTCGCCTGCCTGGTGTTTGGCGGCCTGACCCTCGCCTTCCACAGCGAGACCTTCCTCAAATGGAAGGCGCCAGTGGTCAACTGGCTGTTCGCCCTGGGCTTCGCCGCCAGCCACTTCATCGGTGACCGGGTGCTGATCAAACGCATCATGGGCCACGCCCTGACCCTGCCGGACACCATCTGGACCCGCCTGAACCTGGCGTGGATCGGGTTCTTCCTGGTCTGCGGTGCGGCCAACCTGTTCGTCGCCTTCACCTTCCAGGACATCTGGGTCGACTTCAAGGTGTTCGGCAGCCTGGGCATGACCGTGATCTTCCTGGTGGCCCAGGGCGTGTACCTGTCGCGTCACCTGCACGACAACGACCCCTCCACCTCCAAACCCAAGGATTGACATGCTCTACGCCATCATCGCAAGCGACGTCGAAGGTTCCCTGGAAAAACGCCTGGCCGCCCGCCCCGCCCACATCGAGCGCCTGCAGCAGCTCAAGGCCGAAGGCCGCGTGGTACTGGCCGGCCCGCACCCGGCCATCGACAGCAACGACCCAGGCGCCGCCGGCTTCACCGGCAGCCTGATCGTCGCCGAGTTCGACTCCCTGGCCGCAGCCCAGGCCTGGGCCGATGCCGACCCCTACATCGCCGCCGGCGTGTATGACAAGGTCGTGGTCAAGCCGTTCAAGCAAGTCCTGCCCTGACCCTTCCCGCCGCTCCCTTGGCGAACACGCCAGCGCCCCGCCGTCGCGGGGCCTGGCCGACCCGGCCAGTACACCCTTTGCCGCAGCTTGCGGTATCTTGGCCGCTGGCGGGCATCGAGAACGCCGTCAAAGGTTGAATTGAGTGAGTCATGAGCGAGCTGTTACTGATTGATGATGACCAGGAGCTCTGCGAGCTGCTTGCCAGCTGGCTGAGCCAGGAAGGCTTTACCGTACGCGCCTGCCATGATGGCCAAAGCGCACGCCAGGCCCTGGCCGCACAAGCGCCCTCGGCCGTGGTGCTGGATGTGATGTTGCCCGACGGCAGTGGCCTGGAACTGCTCAAGCAACTGCGAACCGAACATGCCGAGTTACCGGTGCTGATGCTCTCGGCCCGGGGCGAGCCCCTGGATCGCATCCTGGGCCTGGAACTGGGTGCCGACGACTACCTGGCCAAGCCCTGCGACCCACGAGAACTCACCGCCCGCCTGCGTGCCGTGCTGCGGCGCAGCCACCCGGCGGCCAGCAGCAGCCAGCTGGAGGTCGGTGACCTGACCTTCAGCCCCGCACGCGGCGTGGCCAGCATCGACGAGCGGGAAATGAGCCTGACCCTCTCCGAGAGCCGTATCCTCGAGGCGTTGCTGCGCCAGCCTGGCGAGCCCTTGGACAAGCAGGAACTGGCGCAACTCGCCCTAGGCCGCAAGCTCACCCTGTACGACCGCAGCCTGGACATGCATGTCAGCAACCTGCGCAAGAAGATCGGCCCTCATCCCGATGGCCGACCGCGCATCGTTGCCCTGCGCAGCCGCGGCTATTACTACAGCCTCTGAACCGCTATCGCCGGCAAGCCGGCTCTCACCTGTCCCGCACCGTCCATACCTGTGAGAGCCGGCTTGCCGGCGATCGGGCCGCCCCGTTCAAGCCAGTTGCCGCGACAGACCTTTACCGAGTCTTTACGCTCAGCTGACCGCCCTTGACCTTGCGTTCCCTAGACTGGGCTCATCCGGTAACCACCGGCCCATGAAAGGAGAAACACCATGCGCAAGACCCTTATCGCCCTGATGTTCGCCGCCGCCCTGCCGACCGTGGCCATGGCCATGCCCGAAGGCGGCCACCAGCATGGCGGCCCGCATCATCGCGGTGACGCGGCTTTCGCCCAACTGGACCTGAGCCGCGACCAGCGCCAGCAGATCGGCAAGCTGATGGGCGAGCAGATGAAACAGCGCCGCGATATCACCGAACGCTACATCGCCAAGCTGCCCGCCGCCGACCAGAAGGCCATGAAGGACGAAATCAAGGCCAGCCAGGACAAGACCCAGGCCAGCATCCGCGGCCTGCTCAAACCCGAGCAGCAGAAGAAGTTCGACGAACTGCAGAAGGAACGCGCCGCGCGCAAGGCCGAGTGGCAGGAGTTCCAGGCCTGGAAAGCTGAAAAAGCCGGCAAGGCCCAGTAAGCTGTCCGCCCGACGCCCGGCCCGCCTCACCGCGGGCCGGGCTTTTCATGCTTTCAGGAGGTTCGCTCGTGCGTTCACTGTTCTGGCGCATCCTGGCCAGCTTCTGGCTGGCCATCGCCCTGGTCGCCGGCTTGTCGATCCTGCTCGGCCACATGCTCAACCAGGACGCCTGGATCCTCAGCCGCCACCCTGGCCTCAACACCCTGGCCAGCCACTGGGCCCAGCACTACGAGCAGGAAGGCCTGGAGTCCGCCCAACGCTTCCTGGAGCGACGCAAGCACCGTTACAAGATCGATGTGCAGGTTCTGGACGAGAATGGCCAGGCCGTGGTGCCAGGCACCTTCCCCCGTCGCGCCGCCGCCTTCGAGGCGCGCCAGCACAACGACCAGCGTCACCTGCCCTGGCGCCGCCTGACCGAGGAATACACCAGTCCCCAGAGCGGCGAGACCTACCTACTGATCTATCGCATCCCCCACCCGGAGCTCAATGCCTGGCACCGCGAAAGCCTGCTGTGGCCACTCAGTGCCCTGGGCATCGCCCTGGTGGTGCTGACCCTGTTCAGCCTGCTGGTGACGCTCTCCATCACCCGCCCCTTGAGTCGCCTACGCGGCGCCGTGCATGACCTGGGGCAAACCAGCTACCAGCAGAACAGCCTGGCGCGCCTGGCCGCCCGACGCGACGAGTTCGGCGTGCTGGCCAACGACTTCAACAAGATGGGCGCACGCCTGCAGAGCCTGATCGGCAGCCAGCGGCAACTGTTGCGCGATGTCTCCCACGAACTGCGCTCGCCCCTGGCGCGGCTGCGCATCGCCCTGGCCCTGGCCGAGCGGGCCGAGCCGGAGCAGCGCCAGGCGTTGTGGCCTCGCCTGACGCGCGAATGCGACCGGCTCGAGGACCTGATCAGCGAGATCCTCGCCCTGGCCCGCGTCGACGCCGAACAATCCCATGCCGAGCCCGTGGACCTGAACGCCGTGCTTGGCAGCGTGCGCAAGGATGCCCAGCTCAGCGCCCCGGAACAGGAGCTGCGCCTGGAGGCCACGCCAGGCCTGACCCTGCAGGGCTGGCCGACACTGATCGAGCGTGCCGTGGACAACCTGGTGCGCAATGCGTTGCGCTTCAACCCCGCAGGGCAACCGATCGAGCTGCGCGCCGAACGCGATCAGGACCGTATCGTACTGAGCGTACGCGACCACGGGCCGGGCGTGGCCGAGGAACACCTGGCCCAGCTGGGCGAGCCGTTCTTCCGTGCGCCAGGGCAGGAAGCGCCTGGGCATGGGCTGGGGCTGGCGATTGCCCGGCGGGCGGCGGAGCGTCATGGGGGCAGCTTGAAACTGGAGAACCATCCGCAGGGTGGGTTCGTCGCGACCTTGGAGCTGCCCTGCGAGATCGTGACTGGATGACGGGGCTGCGGCGCAGCCCCGATCCTTCACTCGCCCCAGGCGCTGACGAAATCGGCGGTCTCCAGCACCGGCGCGGTACGCGGCTCGGTGGCAGGGGTGCCGACATACAAGTAGCCGATCAGTTCTTCGTTTTCGGCAAGCCCCAGCCCTTGGTGTACATGGGCATCGAACGCCATGTCGCCGGTGCGCCATACCGCCCCGATGCCTTGGGCATGGGCCGCGATCAGGATGCCATGGGCCGCACAGCCCGCCGCCAGGCGCTGCTCGGACTTGGGAATCTTGAAGTGGTCCTGCAGCCGGGCCACCACCACGATCAACAGCGGGGCCCGCATCGGCATGGCCCGGGCCTTGTCCAGGGCCGCCTGACTGGCATCGCCCTTCTGGCGCAGCGCTTCGGCGAACAGCTCACCGAGTCTCTCGCGGCCCTGGCCTTCGATGGTCAGGAAGCGCCATGGGCGCAGCTGGCCGTGGTCAGGGGCGCGCAGTGCGGCCTGGAACAGCGCTTCGCGCTGGGCGGCATTGGGCGCCGGGTCGGTCAGGCGTGGCACGGAAACACGGTTGAGCAATGCGTCGAGAGCCTCCATGGGCTACCCTCCTGGCAGAGAAATGTGCGGGCATTCTCAAGCGCCAAGCCCCAAGCTGCAAGCCACAAGAGCAGCCCATGCACCACCCCGTCCACGCTTGCCACTTGCAGCTTGCCGCCCGCCGCTTAAAATGGCGCCCTTCCGTTTCGAGTCAGAGCAGATCACATGGCGTTGCCGACCTTAAGGATCATTGGTTTCATCATCGGCATCTTCCTGATCACCCTGGCCGTCAGCATGATCGTGCCCATGACGACACTGGTCGTCTTCGAGCGTACTGGCGACATGCCGTCGTTCCTCTGGTCGAGCCTGATCACCTTCGTCGCCGGCCTGGCCCTGGTCGTCCAGGGACGGCCGGAGCATGTGCACCTGCGCCCCCGCGACATGTACCTGCTGACCGTCAGCAGCTGGCTGGTGGTGTGCGTGTTCGCCGCCCTGCCGTTCCTGCTGACCCAACACATCAGCTACACCGACGCGTTCTTCGAAAGCATGTCCGGCATCACCGCCACCGGTGCCACGGTACTCAGCGGGCTGGACAACATGTCACCGGGCATCCTCATGTGGCGCTCGATGCTGCACTGGCTCGGCGGCATCGGCTTCATCGGCATGGCGGTGGCGATCCTGCCGCTGCTGCGCATCGGTGGTATGCGCCTGTTCCAGACCGAATCCTCGGACCGTTCGGAAAAGGTCATGCCACGCTCGCACATGGTCGCAAAGTCGATCGTGCTGGTGTACATCGGCATCACCCTGGTCGGCAGCCTGGCCTTCTGGTGGGCCGGCATGCGCCCATTCGACGCCATCAACCATGCCATGTCGGCGATTTCCACGGGCGGGTTCTCCACCTCCGACCAGTCCCTGGCCAAGTGGGACATCCCGGCGGTGCACTGGGTCGCTGTGGTGGTGATGATCCTCGGCAGCGTCCCCTTCACCCTGTACGTGGCAACGCTGCGCGGCAACCGCAAGGCGCTGTTCCGCGACCAGCAGGTGCAGGGCCTGCTCGGCCTGCTGGTGACCACCTGGCTGGTGCTGGGCACCTGGTACTGGGCCACCACCGACCTGCACTGGCTCGACGCCTTGCGTCACGTGGCGCTGAACGTCACCTCGGTGGTCACCACCACCGGCTTCGCCCTGGGCGACTACAGCCTGTGGGGCAATTTCTCGTTGATGCTGTTCTTCTACCTGGGTTTCATCGGCGGCTGCTCCGGCTCGACGGCCGGCGGCATCAAGATCTTCCGTTTCCAGGTGGCCTATATCCTGCTCAAGGCCAGCCTCAACCAGCTGATCCACCCCCGTGCGGTGATCAAGCAGAAGTACAACGGCCACCGCCTCGACGAAGAAATCGTGCGTTCGATCCTGACGTTCTCGTTCTTCTTCGCCATCACCATCTGCGTCATCGCCCTGCTGCTTTCATTGCTGGGCGTGGACTGGATGACGGCCCTCACCGGCGCGGCCGGTACCGTATCGGGCGTAGGCCCTGGCCTGGGCGAAGTGATCGGCCCATCGGGCAACTATGCGACCCTGCCGGATGCGGCCAAGTGGATCCTGGCCGGCGGCATGCTGCTGGGGCGGTTGGAGATCATCACGGTGCTGGTGTTGTGCATGCCGGCGTTCTGGCGTCACTGACCGGCGCGGCCTCCAGGCGCGCCCGGTATTCGCTGGGCGTGACATCGAACCAGCGGCGGAACGCCCGGTAGAAATTGCTCGGGTCGGCAAAACCGAGGAGGTAGGCGGTCTCGAGCAAGGTCATGCCCGGCTGGGCCAGGTACTGCTCGGCCAGCTCCCGGCGGGTATCGTCCAGCAAGGTCTGGAAACTGGTGCCCTCTTCCTGCAACCGACGCTGGAGAGTGCGCTGGGAAAGATGCAGGGCCTGGGCGAGGGTCTCGCGCTTGGGCTCACCCTGGGGCAGGATGCGGCACAGCACCTGGCGCACTCGATGGGTCACCCGGCTTTCCGAGAAACGCGCCAGGTATTCCCCGGCGAAACGATCGTGCAGCACGGCCATGGCCTCGTTGGCGGTGGGCAGCGGTGCTTCCATATCGCAGCGTTCGAACACCAGTGCGTCATAGGGCGCGCCGAACACCAACGGCGAATGAAAGGCCACTTTGTAGGGTTCCACGTTCTTCGGCTGCGGGCCTTGGATCAATACGCGCCGCGGCTGGATCGGCCGCCCACTGAGCCAGGTACACAGCGACAACGCGCAGGCCAGGGAGGCTTCGCTGCTATGCCGGGTGGGTGGCAAGTGATCGCCATGCACGGTAAGCCCCAGGGCATAGCCCTCCGGGCCCAGGCGGAAGCTCAGGTCGGCGCTTTCGGCGATGATCCGCTGGTAGCGCACCAGACGCTCGAAACCTTCGGCCAGGGTGCGGCTGGACATCAATGCATAGCCGACCACATGGAAGGAGGCCGGTCGCACGACCCGTGCCATGTTCAGGCCGATGGCCTCGTTGCCCGAAAGGTCCACCGCCAACTGCCAGAGCCGGGTCATGGAGTCCTGGGTGAAACGCGCGTCGGGGTCGTCCAGGGCGGCGAAGTCCAGCCCGAGCTGCTTGAACATGGCCCGACAATCGAGGCCCTCCAGTTCCAGCGCCTTGACGATCCCTGATGCCCAGCTGGCCGACGTGGTTCTTTCGCTCATGGCAGGCTTCTTGTGCTGACCGCAGCAGGCGGCGAATCGAAAAGATATTCATTTGGCGCCAATTGTCACTGGCCGCCCCCGACAATGACTCTAGACTCAAATCAGGCTCCACGCCGTGCAACCTGCCCACCTCGCGCATCAACGGGGAGCGCCGCCATGCATTCAACCACGCAGTTTCGCAGTTTTGCCGAGTTCTATCCGTACTACCTGGGCGAACACAGCAACCCCACCTGCCGTCGGCTGCACTTCGTCGGCACCAGCCTGGTCATCGCGCTGCTCGCTTACACCATCGCCAGCGGCAAGTGGCTGCTGCTGTTGGCCGTGCCGCTCGCAGGCTACGGCTTTGCCTGGGTTGGCCACTTCTTCTTCGAGAAGAACCGCCCCGCCACCTTTTCCTATCCGCTGTACAGCCTGATCGGCGACTTCGCCATGTTCCGTGACATCCTGCGCGGTAAGGTCAGCCTGTAGGCATCGATTAGACCGGCTCGCGCACCCTCGCTGGCCGCTCGGCCTCGTGCGCCTGGGCGTCGGCCAGGCGATAGAGCTCGATCTGCCCGTCCCAGTGCTCGATCAGCGCGGTGCAGGACTCCACCCAATCGCCGCAATTGAAGTACTCGACCTCGCCCACCCGGCGGATCTCGGCATGGTGGATATGCCCGCAGACCACGCCATGGAAACCACGCCGGGTGCATTCGTGGGCGATGGCGTCCTCGAAATCGCTGATGAAGTTCACCGCACCCTTGACCTTATGCTTGAGGTACGCCGACAGCGACCAGTAGCCATAGCCGTAGCGGGCACGCCAGTGGTTGAGCCAACGGTTGAGCACGAGGGTGAACTCATAGGCACGGTCGCCCAGGAACGCCAGCCAGCGATGGTAGCGGGTGATCACGTCGAACTGGTCGCCGTGGATGACCAATAGCCGCCGGCCATCGGCGGTCAGGTGCTCGGCCTCGTCCACCAGGTGGATGTTGCCCAGGATCAACCGGGAATAGCGGCGCAGGAATTCGTCATGGTTGCCGGTGACATAGATCACTTCGGTACCGCGTTTGCTCAAGGTGAGCAGGCGGCGGATGACGTTGGTATGGGCCTGGGGCCAATAGATGCCACTGCGCAGCTTCCAGCCGTCGATGATGTCGCCGACCAGGTAGATGCGGTCGGCATGGTAGCGCTTGAGAAAGTGCGCCAGGTGCTCGGCCTGGCAGTCCCGGGTACCCAGGTGTACGTCGGAAATCCACAGGGTGCGTACGCGCTGCTTGCGTGACGGACGGGCGAGTTCTACATGGGTCATGGGCAGGCTCCGGCACTGTTTGCTGGAGCCTGGCAGTTGTGGATGACAGGTTGGTGGCAAACGTGTGACGAGCGATCGGTGACGACTTGGGTCGCCCTCTGTGGGAGCGGGCTTGTCCCGCGATGGGGCCCATGCAGGTGTACACTCGCGCTCTGTCAACGCCCCTGAAGACAACTGCCGCGAAAAAATCCCGACAGACAGTTGGCGGTGGCCCTCGTAGACTGGCCCTTCAGCATCGAGCCCAGGATTCGAAGGGCTGCACCTATTCAAGGTGATCATTGTTATCACAAGGACCAGCATGAACCACCGCACCGCCCTCGGCGCCTTGCACATCGGCGCCCTTTTCTTTGGCCTCACTGGGGTCTTCGGCAAGCTGGCTACCAGCGCCAGCCCCACGATCATTGTCTTCGGCCGCGCCGCCTTCGCTGTTCTGGCGCTGGCGCTGTTCGCCGGCCTGGCACGCCAGGGCTGGCAGCGCCTACAGGCCCAGGACCTGCGCCGCCTGTTGCTCGGCGGCGTGTTGCTGGCCGGTCACTGGGTGACCTTCTTCATCGCCGTCAAGGTCGGCGGCGTGGCTATCGCCACCTTGGGTTTCGCCAGCTTCCCGGCGTTCACGGTGATCCTCGAGGGCCTGCTGTTCCGTGAGCGCATCCGCCGTAACGAAGCTGTGCTGGTGCTGCTGGTGAGCATCGGTCTGGTGCTGGTCACGCCCGCCTTCGACCTGGCCAGCGAGGCCACCGGCGGGCTGCTCTGGGCCTTGCTCTCCGGCCTGCTGTTCTCACTGCTGTCGCTGACCAACCGGGCCGGCTCCGGGCGCCTGCCGGCAGTGCAAGCCGCCCTGTGGCAGAACCTGGTGGTCGCGCTGTGCCTGCTGCCGGTGGCCGCGCCGGGGCTTGGCGAGGTGACACCCATGGACTGGCTGTGGATCGCCCTGCTGGGCATTTTCTGTACCGGCATCGCCCATAGTCTGTTCGTCGCCAGCCTGTCGGTGATCAAAGCGCGTACGGCAGCGGTGGTGTTCGGCATGGAGCCGGTCTATGGCATCGCCGTGGCCTGGGTGGTGTTCGCCGAAACGCCGACCCTGCGCATGCTGCTGGGCGGCGCGCTGATCATCTTCGCCATCGTGCTGTCCAGCCGCATGGCCGCCGAGCAGCCGCCCCGGCAGCGCCCCGTGGCCGAGGGCACCTGATCAGCGATCGTTGTGGCCAAGGTCGCGCCGTGGGTCGATCTGATCGCGAACCCGTTGCTTGAGCACCTTGGCCTCGGGGAAGCCGCCATCGGCCTTGCGCTCCCAGAGCTGCGTGCCGTCGCAGGTGATGCGGAACACCCCACCGGTACCCGGCTCCAGGGCCACGCGTCCCAGGTCGTCGGCAAAGGTGCTGAGCAGTTCCTGGGCCAGCCAGGCAGCCCGCAGCAGCCACTGGCACTGGGTGCAGTACGTGATGATGATTTCTGGCTTGGCCTGGGGCATGGCAGCGCGTCTCCTTCGGGAATGAGCCGCTTATACTAGCGGTCTTTGCCCACGGTTTTGAGACTCACGATGCGCCGCCTGCTGCTCTGCCTTTTACTGACGCTCACCTCCTTCGCCACCCTGGCCGCCGAGACGGCCAGGCCCAAGGTCGGCCTGGTGTTGTCCGGCGGCGCTGCCCGGGGCCTGGCCCATATCGGCGTGCTCAAGGCCCTGGAAGAACAAGGGGTGCACATCGATGCCATCGCCGGCACCAGCATGGGGGCGGTGGTCGGTGGGCTGTATGCCTCCGGCTACAGTGTCGAGGAATTGGAGAAACTCGCCACCACCCTCGACTGGCAACAGGCGCTCTCCGACGCCCCACCGCGCAAGGACGTCCCCTTCCGGCGCAAGCAGGACGACCGCGATTTCCTGGTCAAGCAGAAGCTGAGCTTTCGCGACGATGGCAGCCTTGGCCTGCCGCTGGGCGTGATCCAGGGCCAGAACCTGTCCTTGCTGCTGGAAAGCAAGCTGGCCCATACCGCCGACACCCGCGACTTCGACAAGCTGCCGATCCCCTTCCGCGCCGTAGCCACCGATATCGCCAGCGGCGAGAAGGTGGTGTTCCGCCGGGGCCACCTGCCCCAGGTGATCCGCGCCAGTATGTCGATCCCGGCGGTGTTCGCCCCGGTCGAGCTGGACGGCCGCCTGCTGGTGGACGGTGGCATGGTCGACAATATCCCGCTGGACGTTGCCCGAGACATGGGCGTGAACCTGGCCATCGTGGTCGACATCGGCAGCCCGCTGCGTGACCGCAAGCAACTGGCCACGGTGGTGGATGTCCTCAACCAGTCGATCACCCTGATGACCCGGCGCAATTCCGAGGAGCAACTGGCCAGCCTGCATCAGGACGACATCCTCATCCAACCGCCCCTGGCAGCCTTTGGCGTGACTGACTTTGGCCGTGCCCAGGACATGATCGACGCTGGCTACCGCGCCACCCGAGCCCTCGACACCCGCCTGGCCGGCTTGCACCATGCCGAGGGCGACAGCGGCCTGGCGGTGGCCCGCTCGCCGCGTCAGCGCCGGCCGGTGATCACCGCGATCAAGGTGGAGAACGACTCGAAGGTCAGTGATGACGTGATCCGCTACTACATCCGCCAACCCCTGGGCGAGCCGTTGGAGCTGGACCGCCTGCAGACCGACATGGGCACCCTCTATGGCCTGGACTACTTCGACCGGGTGCAGTACCGGGTGGTGCACAAGGGCGACGACAATACCCTGGTGATCAATGCCCGTGGCAAGCGCGGCGGCACCGACTACCTGCGCCTGGGCCTGAACCTGTCGGACGACATGCGCGGCGACAGCGCCTTCAACCTCGGCGCCAGCTACCGGGTCAACGGCATCAACCAGCTGGGCGCCGAATGGCTGACCCGCGCCCAGATCGGTGACCAACAGGAGCTCTACAGCGAGTTCTACCAGCCACTGGACGTAGGCTCGCGCTATTTCATCGCGCCCTACCTGGACCTCGGCTCGCAGAACATCGAGGCCACCCTGGACAACGACCCGGTGGCCGAATACCGCCTGGAGCGCTACGGCTTCGGCCTGAATCTGGGCCGGCAGATCGGCACCTATGGCGAAGTCCGCCTGGGTGTGGGCAAGGCGTGGGGTGAAGCCGAGGTACGCATCGGCGACCAGGACCTGCCCAAGGTCAGCTTCAATGAAGGTTTCTACGAGCTGAAGTATTCCTTCGACACGTTCGACAACGTGTACTTTCCCCACAGCGGCGAGGACATCGGCCTGACCCTACGCAAGTACGACAAGTCGCTGGACTCGGATCACGACTACCGCCAATGGCAGTTCAAGCTCGACAAGGCCTTCAGCAGCGGGCCCAACTCCTGGGTACTGGGCGGGCGCTACGGGCGCACGCTGGACGATACGGAAGTGGTGACGTCGAGCTTCGTATTCGGTGGTGCCCGACAGCTGTCGGGCTTTCGCCAGGACTCGGTCTCGGGTCAGAACATCAGCCTGATGCGCATGGTCTACTACCGCCGCCTGACACCGCGCGCCTACCTGCCCCTGGATTTCCCGCTCTATCTGGGCGGCTCGTTGGAGCGGGGTCGGGCGTGGAACAACGACAACGAGTTCGACAGTGGGTATATCAACGCGGCGAGCATCTTCCTGGGCCTGGAAACGCCGCTTGGGCCGCTGAATATCAGCTACGGGGCCAACAGCGAGCACCAAAAGGCGGTTTACCTGAATCTGGGCCATACCTTCTAAAGGTACAGGGGCCGCCTTGCGGCCCCCTGGATGGAAGACTCAGGACTTCTCGAGGTTGGCCAGAATCTTCGCATGCACTCGCATGCAGACTTCCAGGTCAGCCTCATCGACCCCGGTGAACAGCTCCTGACGCAAGGCATTGGCGATGGTCTCGATCTGGTCGATCAAGGGTTTGGCCGGTGGGCACAACACGATCTTCTTGGCCCGACGGTCTTCCATCACCGCCTGGCGCCGCACCAGGCCCTGGCTTTCCAGGCTATCGAGCAGGCGCGCCAGGGTCGGCCCTTCGACGCCCACGCTTTGCGCCAGTTCACGCTGGGTAGGCGCGTCGTCGAATCGGGCCAGGTGCAGCAGCACCAGCCAGCGGGCCTGGGACAGGTTGAGGCCGGCCAGGCGGCGGTCCAGTTCGGCGCGCCAGCCACGGGACATCTGTGCCAGCTGCATGCCGAAGCGGTGTTGGTTGTCGGTCAAGGGCATAAGTGACTCTATGAACAGAACTAATTATTAGTCAGCTAACCATGGCCCGCTCCAACAGGCAAGGCTGGTGGCCGCGGGAGTGTCCGGTAATCGTCAAAAAGCGTGACAAGGATCAGCTACAGCTCGAATTCGGCCGCCAACGCCGCACGCACGCAGTGCAGTACCCCCTCCGGTACGCGTTGACCGAGCAGTGCCGAGACCGTGGCCACCGGCGGCAGCTCGCCCTCGCCGTCGAGGAAGGCGTCCTGCACCTCCATCAGCAGCGCTTCCGGCAGGTCCAGCGCCTGCTCCAGGCTCAGCTCTTGGCGGCCGAGGGCCTCGGCCAACAGGCTGTAGACGTTCTTCTCGGTGCAATTGAGCTGGCCGGCGATCTGTGCCGGGGTCATGCCGGCACGGGCCAGGTTGACCAGTTCGTGGCGCAGGTCGAGCACCACCTTCGGCGCCTCCTCGCCAGACCCACCATTGAGCACATCGAGAAAGGCCTCGCCGTAGCGCTCCAGCTTGCGTGCCCCCACGCCACTGACCTGGGCCATCTCGCTGAGGCTGGTCGGCTGGCTGCGCAGCATTTCCAGCAGGGTCGAATCGGGGAAGATGACATAGGGCGGCACACTGTGTTCGGCGGCCAACTTGCGGCGCAGGGCGCGCAGGGCTTCCCACAGCTCGCGCTCCTCGGCACGCACCAGCTGGCTGGCCGGGCTGCCGCCGCCGGATGTCTTGGCCACGGTCTGGGGTTTGAGGTCGCGGCGAAGTTGCAGGTTCACCTCGCCGCGCAGCAACGGCCGGCAGTTGTCGGACAGGCGCAGGCCGCCGTAGCCTTCCAGGTCGATATCCACCAGGCCGCGCGCCACCAATTGGCGGAACAGCGAGCGCCACTCGTGCTCGCTCAACGCCTTGCCGACGCCGAAGACCGACAGTTTCTCGTGGCCGAAATTGCGCACCTTCTCGGTGTCCTTGCCCACCAGCACATCGACCAGATGGCCCACGCCATAGCGCTGGCCGGTGCGGTACACCGCCGACAAGGCCTGGCGCGCCGGCTCGGTCGCGTCCCAGGTCTGCACCTGGTCGACGCAGTTGTCGCAATGCCCGCACGGCTGCTCGAGCACTTCATCGAAATAGGCCAGCAGGGACTGGCGACGGCAGCGGGTTTCCTCGCACAGCGCCAGCATGGCATCGAGCTTGTGCTGCTCGATGCGCTTGTGGCGCTCGTCGCCCTCGGAGTTCTGCAGCATCTGCTTGAGCATCACCATGTCCTGCAGGCCATAGGCCATCCAGGCGTCGGACGGCAGGCCGTCACGGCCGGCACGGCCGGTTTCCTGGTAATAGGCCTCCATCGACTTGGGCAGGTCCAGGTGGGCGACGAAGCGTACGTTGGGCTTGTCGATGCCCATGCCGAAGGCAATGGTGGCAACCATGATCAGGCCTTCCTCGTTGAGGAAGCGGTGCTGGTTGGCCGAGCGCGTCTCGGCGGCAAGGCCGGCGTGGTACGGCAAGGCCGGGAACCCCTGTTCGCAGAGGAAGGCCGCGGTTTCGTCGACCTTCTTGCGCGACAGGCAATAGACGATGCCGGCGTTGCCCCGGCGCTCACCGAGGAACGCCATCAATTGCTTGCGCGGCGACTCCTTGGGCACGATGCGGTAGAAGATGTTCGGCCGGTCGAAACTCGACAGGAAGCGCTCGGCGCCCTGCAAGTGCAGGCGCTGGACGATCTCCTCGCGGGTGCGCATATCGGCGGTGGCGGTCAGGGCGATGCGCGGCACATGGGGGAACAGCTCGGCCAACTGGCCCAGTTGCAGGTATTCCGGCCGGAAGTCATGGCCCCATTGCGAGACGCAGTGGGCCTCGTCGATGGCGAACAAGGCGATGTCCAGGGTGCGCAGGAACTCCAGCATGCGCGGCTGCACCAGGCGCTCGGGGGCCAGGTAGAGCATCTTCACCTCGCCGCGGCGCAGGCGCCCGGCCAGCTCGCGCTGCTGCTCGGGGCTCAGGGTGGAGTTCAGCGCGGCGGCGGCCACGCCCAGCTCGTCGAGGGTGGCGACCTGGTCGTCCATCAACGCGATCAAGGGTGAGACCACCACCGCCAGGCCCGGGCGCAGCAGGGCCGGGACCTGGAAGCACAGCGACTTGCCGCCGCCGGTGGGCATCAGCACCAGGGCATCGCCGCCACTGGCCACGCATTCGATGATCGCTGCCTGGCGCCCCCGGAAACTGTCGTAGCCGAAGATGTCCTTGAGGACGCGCTGAGCCTGTTCGAGCATTGAAAACTCCAAAATCGCCATACCATCCTGGACACAGGCTGGACGAAAAATCCGCGGTGCACACTCACGAATGCGTAAGCGGCTTTTGCCGGAGGGCCGGGAAACAGCCCCCCTGGATGAAAAATCGCGGATTATACCCCAGTGCTCGGCCATGCAGGGGGCCTGGGCGCCTTCCTGCGACAGACGTTCCCTTTGCCCCCCAGCCGCCGCAAGGTGCTAGAATTCGTTATCGTTTATTCCCCAAGGTAGCCCTGTAATGTCCTTCGCCGAGCAACTGACCCGCCTGCAAGCCTTCCTCGACGCTGACGAGCTGCACGAAGAAGCGCTGGACTACGTCGCCGCCCACGGCTACCTGACCGCGCTGTCGATCTGCTCCGAGGACGTTCCCGAGCGCGAATGGATCGATGCCCTGTTCGCCGAAGAGCCCCATTACGCCAGCGAGGCCCAGCGCACCGAGATCGAGGCCACCTTGGTCGCGCTCAAGGCGCATATCGGCCGCCAGCTGGCCAGCGACGACGAGTTCGAGCTGCCCTGCGACCTGGACCTGGGCGACGAGCCGGACGACTCCGACCTGCGCGGTTGGTGCATCGGCTTCATGGAAGGCGTGTTCCTTCGTGAAGAGGCCTGGTTCGAGAACGCCGAGGAAGAAGTCAGCGAGATGCTCCTGCCGATCATGGTCGGCTCGGGCCTGTTCGACGAGCAGCCGGAGTTCGAAGACATCGCCAAGAACGCCAGCCTGCAGGACGACATGATCGTGCAGATCCCCGAGGCGCTGACCGCGCTGTTCCTGCTGCTGCACGCACCGGACGAGAAGCCTGCCCTGCTCAAGCCGCGCCACCATTAAGCCGGCCATGCGCTACCTGCTGCTGGCCATCGGCTGGCTCAGCGTCGCGCTGGGGGTGGTGGGGATCTTCCTCCCGGTGTTGCCCACCACCCCGTTCCTGCTGCTTGCGGCGGCGTGCTTCGCCCGTAGCTCGCCACGTTTTCACCACTGGCTGGTGAACCATCCCAAGCTCGGGCCCTGGATCCGCGACTACCTGAGCGGCCAGGGTATCCCGCTGCGGGGCAAGGTCTACGCCATCGGCCTGATGTGGGCCAGCATCGGGCTGTCGTGCTATCTGGTGCCACTGTTTTGGGCACGGGTTTTCATGCTGTCCAGCGCGGTACTGGTCAGTCTGTACATCCTCAAGCAGAAAACCCTGCACCGGCCCGGCTGAGCGTCACTCGCCAAGGGTCGAGGGTTCGGATTCCACTACCAGCAACAAGCAACCCTGGGGTGAACGCAGCCAGTGTTCGGAGCCGGGTGCATAGACCAGGCTGTCGCCGGCACGGAACAGCTGGCCATCGACGTCCATCACCTCTCCTTCCAGTACCTGCAGCAGCTCGACGGCCGCGTGGCGGTGCGGTATCGAACGGCTGCCAGGGGACATCTTCATCCAATAGGCCTGCCAGGGGCCGGCATCGGCCAGGGTTTTCCAGGACACGCCCGCCAGGCGCTGGCCACCCAGGAGCATGGGTTGCCAAAGGGCCTGGGCCGGGCTGTGGACTTCGCGCTGGGGCATCGGGCTGATTCCGAAGGGGGGCTTGAACCCAGTCTAGGAGACGACCGATAGCCCGGCGCCACAGGTGCGACCCGCGCATATGCCCAGGCGTCGCTCACCGCAGATCTCACATGATCGTTCGTCGCAGCAGGTTCGGTGCTTGTGGGATCCAGCGCCGCCCGCGCGGCGCTCGATATCCCAGGCACCCACCTCAGACCGTATCCACCTTCAACGAATGGTCATTGAGCATCCCATTGATGATGGTTGCCGTGTCCTGCCCTGCCGCGACCACCCCACCCGCACCTGCCGTCACACCGTAATGCTGCGCCAAGTCTACGCCGGCCAGGTCTATGGTCTGGGTTGGCGCGGCGCCGGCCACGCTGCTGACCTCGATGGTCGAGACCACATTGACACCGGAACCGGTGACCTTGAAGTGCAGGTAGTCATCCAGCGAGGCAGTGGTGCCGTTTTCGCCCTGGAGCAGTTGCGACAGGTCGAGATGATCGCTTCCTGGGGTGAACGCCAGCACAGTGTCGTGCCCCACTTCGCCCTTCTGCCAGACGAAGGTGTCGTTGCCAGTGCCACCGTTGAGCGTATCGTCGCCGAGCCCGCCAAGCAGCACATCGTTGCCTGCGCCGCCGCTCAGGGTGTCGTTGCCCAGCCCGCCGATCAGCAGGTTGTCGCCACCGTTGCCGGTCAAGGTGTCGTTGTAGTCCGAGCCGATCAGGTTCTCGATGCCGTTCAGGGTATCGGTGCCGGCACCGCCCGTGTTCTGGGCAGTGGCCAGGTTCAGGTTGACGGTCACACCGCCGGTGGCCGAGGCGTAGCTGGCCGTGTCGATGCCCGCACCGCCATCGAGCAGGTCGTTGCCCGGGCCGCCGATCAGCAAGTCATCGCCGTCACCGCCGTACAACAAGTCATCGCCACCGCCACCAACCAGCACGTCATGCCCCAGGCCGCCCTGCAGGGTGTCGTTGCCGGCACCGGCCAGCAGAGTGTTGTCGCCATCGGTGCCGGTGAGCACGCTGCCGTCCTGGTAGGTGATATCGACATTGCCGGTGGCCGTGCCGCCATGGCCGTCACTGGTGGTGTAGGTGCCGTTGTACACATCGTTCTGGGCGTTGCTGTAGTCGATGGTCATGGTCAGCTTGTAGAACTCGGCGCCCGAGCCGAGGGTGCTGTCGGGCACGTTGCGCACCTTGATGGTGTAGGTCCCGCTGTGGGTGGCCGTGAAGGAATGGCCGTCGGTGATGGGGCGGTAATCGCTCACGTCGTCCTTCCACAACATCTCGAGGTTGCCGGTCGGCACGTTGTGATCGAGGGTCAGGGTCTCGCCTTTTTTCAAGTGGACCGTCATGACATCCTGGTCATTGGCATTGCTGGCACCGACGCTCCGTACGAAGGCATCGACGATCAGCGCTGCGACCATGCTGTTGGCAGTGCCCCTGAAGGCGCTGCGCGGCAGGTCCTTGAAGCGGTTTGTGTCGCTCCCCCCCGTGCCATTGAAATCGACGACCGGGGTGCCGTTGCCGACGCTGAAGCCTTCGCCTTTCACGGAGAAATCGGTGTCGAAGGTGATCGGTGAGGCCGTGAGCTTGTCGTTATCCGCGTCGCTGTCGTTGGCCAGCAATACCTCGGCCGGGACGGTGATGCTGGCCCCGGTGATGTTGGTGATGATGTGGTCGGCCCCGGCCACCGGCGCGGTATTGGTGTAGATGTTCACCGTCAGGGTGGCACTGGCGAGATCGCCGTCGTTGTCACTGACGGTGAAGCCGAAGCTTTCTTGCTGGGTCACACCGGTATCCTTGGGCGGGGTGTAGATGAAGTCACCGGTGTCCATGTCCACCAGCAGCGTGCCGCCCAGGTTGGTCTTGATATTGAAGGTATTGGTAGCCGTATCGAAGGCGCCGTGGTCCGCACCGCCGCTGGCCGCGTAGGAACCGTCCCCACCATTGGCCTTCGGATCGTAGGTGTACGTGGTGCCATCAACCACCAGCGTCTTGATGAAACCGCCATCGGCCCCCAGCTCGCCGCCACTGAGCAGGCTGCCGGTGATCGGCGCGCCGAGCACCGTGCCGGACAGCACATTGCTCAGTTGGCTGAGGTCGGTTACCACCACTGCGTTGGTATCGGTGTGAGTGCTGCCATCGTAGGCCAGTGGGTTGAGGTTGCTCTCGTTCACGCCACTGCCGAGGCCAATGGCGTAGGATTTGATGCCATTGTCATCGAGGAACGTTTCCCAACTGGCTTCCCGGTCGGCGGTGATGCTGTGGCCGCTGGTCGGTTCGCCATCGGAGAAGAAGTACGAGATGTTCTGGGCACCGGCCAGCTTGCCACTGGCCACGAAGGCGTTCTTGGCGACATTGACAGCCGAATCGTAGTAGGTCGCGCCACCGGCGCTCAGGCCGTTGACGATGTTCTTGGCCTGGGTGAGCGATACCCACACCGAGGACTCCTGCGTTGCGCCATCGGAGAAGGTGACGATCTGCACCTTGATGTCGCCCATCTCGTCGTACTTGTCGAGCAAAGCGTTGATCGCCTGCTTGGCCAACTGCAGGCGGGTCAGGCCTGGTACGCCTGAGGCAAAGTCCATGCTGCCGGAGACATCGATCACCAACAGCAGGTTGGAGTCCACCTGGCCTGGGGAAACGGCGCGTTCGGCATCGACGGCCGAAGGCACGTCGTCGACGATGGTGATGTCGATACTGCCATTGGCGATGCTGCCGTCGGTGTCGGTCGCACTGACGGCGAGGCTTTCACTCAAGTTGTTGGTGCCGTTGGCGTCCGGATGGGTAGCATTGTCGGCCAGGGTATAGCTGTAGTTCACCACCCCGGTGCTGGGGTTGTAGCCGGTGATGGTCAGGGTGTTGCCAAGATCGGTCGTCACCGATTGCGGGAAGCCTGCCACCACACCGCCGCTGACCACGGTAATGCCGCCTACGGTCAGCGTTTGCAGACCATCCAGAGCCGTCACGGTGAAGCTGCCGCTCTGGGTGAGTTCGCCCGCGTCAGGGCTGGTGCCGTCGGCAAGATGCTTCTCGTAGACGATCAGTTCGCCATCGGTGATGTCCAGGCCTGTAAGGGTGACTGGGTTGTCGAGGTTGGTAACGTTCAACTCCAGCACAGCGGTGCGCACATCGCCATCGGCATCGGTCAGCGTATAGGTGAACTGCTCGATCCCGCTGCCACCGCCATGCAGGTTGAAGAAGTCCGGATCGCTGGCATTGAGCGTATAGGTGTACGAACCATCGGCCGACAGCACCAGGGTGCCGTAGGTGCCGACGAAGGTACCGGCCGTGATCGGGCCACTTGGGACGCGGTCGGCGCCCTGGGTGTCGTTGCCCAGCACATTGCCGGTCAGCGTGGTGTGCTGTTCGGTGGCGGTTTCGACGTTGCTGTCACCTACTGCTGTTGGCAGGTCGTCGATGATGTTCACATCGATGTTGCCGCTGGCTGTACTGCCATCGGTATCGGTCGCCGTGACCGTGAAGCTTTCGCCCAGGCTGTTGGCTTCGTTGGCGTTCGGGTGGGCTTCGTTGTCAGTCAGCGTGTAGCTGTAGCTCACCACGCCTGTGCTGGGGTTGTAGCCGGTGATGGTCAGGGTGTTGCCCAGCCCGGTCGTGACCGACTGCGGGAAGCCCGCGACCACGCCGCCGCTGACGACGGTGATGCCACCTACGGTCAGGGTTTGCAGGCCATCCAGGGCAGTGACCGTGAAGGAACCCGTCTGGGTCAGTTCCCCAGCATCAGGGCTGCTGCCATCGGCGAGATGTTTCTCGTAAACGGTCAGCTCACCGCCTTGCACACCCAGGCCGGTGAGCGTCACTGGATCGTTGAGGTTGGTGACGTTCAACTCCAGTACCGCGGTGCGCACATCGCCATCGGCATCGGTCAGCGTATAGGTGAACTGCTCGATCCCGCTGCCACCGCCATGCAGGTTGAAGAAGTCCGGGTCGCTGGTGTTGAGCGTGTAGGTGTACGAACCATTGGCCGACAGCACCAGGGTGCCGTAGGTACCGACGAAGGTACCGGCCGTGATCGGGCCACTTGGGACGCGGTCGGCGCCCTGGGTGTCGTTGCCCAGCACATTGCCGGTCAGCGTGGTGTGCTGCTCGGTGGCCGTTTCGACGTGGCTGTCGCCTACCGCTGTTGGCAGGTCGTCGATGATGTTCACATCGATGTTGCCGCTGGCTGTACTGCCATCGATATCGGTCGCCGTGACCGTGAAGCTTTCGCCCAGGCTGTTGGCTTCGTTGGCGTTCGGGTGGGCTTCGTTGTCAGTCAGCGTGTAGCTGTAGCTCACCACGCCAGTGCTGGTGTTGTAGCCGGTGATGGTCAGGGTATTGCCCAGCCCGGTCGTGACCGACTGCGGGAAGCCCGCGACCACGCCACCGCTGACAACGGTGATGCCGCCTACGGTCAGGGTTTGCAAGCCATCCAGGGCCGTGACGGTAAAGGTACCGGTTTGGGTCAAGGCTGGCGTATCCGGTGCACTGCCGTCGGCCAGGTTTTTTTCGTAAACAGTCAGCTCACCGCCATTGACGCCCAGGCCATCCAGGGTCACCGAGTCATTGAGGTTGGTGACGTTCAACTCCAGCACAGCGGTGCGCACATCGCCGTCGGCATCGGTCAGCGTGTAGGTGAACTGCTCGATCCCGCTGCCACCGCCGTGCAAGTTGAAGAAGTCCGGGTCACTGGTGTTGAGCGTGTAGGTGTACGAACCATTGGCCGACAGCACCAGGGTACCGTAGGTGCCGACAAAGGTACCAGCCGTGATCGGACCGGAAGGTACGCGGTCGGCGCCCTGGGTGTCGTTGCCCAGCACATTGCCGGTGAGTGTGGTGTGCTGCTCGGTGGCCGTTTCGACGTTGCTGTCACCTACGGCAGTCGGCAGGTCGTCGATGATGTTCACATCGATGTTGCCGGTGGCTGTGCTGCCGTCGGTATCGGTCGCCGTGACCGTGAAGCTTTCGCTCAGGCTGTTGGCTTCGTTGCCATTTGGATGAGCTTCGTTGTCAGTCAGCATGTAGCTGTAGCTCACCACGCCAGTGCTGGCGTTGTAGCCGGTGATGGTCAGGGTGTTGCCCAGCCCGGTCGTGACCGACTGCGGGAAGCCTGCCACCACACCGCCGCTGACCACGGTGATGCCGCCTACGGTCAGGGTTTGCAGACCATCCAGGGCCGTCACGGTGAAGCTACCGCTCTGGGTGAGTTCCCCCGCATCAGGGCTGCTACCGTCGGCGAGATGTTTCTCGTAAACGGTCAGCTCACCGCCTTGCACACCCAGGCCGGTGAGCGTCACTGGATCGTTGAGGTTGGTGACGTTCAGCTCCAGTACCGCGGTGCGCACATCGCCGTCGGCATCGGTCAGCGTATAGGTGAACTGCTCGATCCCGCTGCCACCGCCATGCAGGTTGAAGAAGTCCGGGTCACTGGTATTGAGCGTGTAGGTGTAGGAACCATTGGCCGACAGCACCAGGGTGCCGTAGGTGCCGACAAAGGTACCGGCCGTGATCGGGCCGGACGGCACACGGTCCGCACCCTGCACGTCGTTGGCCAATACGTTGCCCGTCAGCGTCAGCTGGTTTTCAGTGGCCATCGTGGCATTGGTATCGCCAACCGCCGTGGGCACATCATCTACGATGCTGACATCGATGTTGCCGCTGGCTGTGCTGCCATCGGTATCGGTCGCTGTGACCGTGAAGCTTTCGCTCAGGCTGTTGGCTTCGTTGCCATTTGGATGAGCTTCGTTGTCAGTCAGCGTGTAGCTGTAGCTCACCACGCCTGTGCTGGGGTTGTAGCCGGTGATGGTCAGGGTGTTGCCCAGCCCGGTCGTGACCGACTGCGGGAAGCCCGCGACCACGCCGCCGCTGACGACGGTGATGCCACCTACGGTCAGGGTTTGCAGGCCATCCAGGGCAGTGACCGTGAAGGAACCCGTCTGGGTCAGTTCCCCAGCATCAGGGCTGCTGCCATCGGCGAGATGTTTCTCGTAAACGGTCAGTTCACCGCCTTGCACACCCAGGCCCGTGAGCGTCACTGGATCGTTGAGGTTGGTGACGTTCAGCTCCAGTACCGCGGTGCGCACATCGCCATCGGCATCGGTCAGCGTATAGGTGAACTGCTCGATCCCGCTGCCACCGCCGTGCAGGTTGAAGAAGTCCGGGTCGCTGGTATTGAGCGTGTAGGTGTACGAACCATTGGCCGATAGCACCAGGGTGCCGTAGGTGCCGACAAAAGTACCGGCCGTGATCGGGCCACCAGGCACACGGTCCGCACCCTGCACGTCGTTGGCCAATACGTTGCCCGTCAGCGCCAGCTGGTTTTCAGTGGCCGTCGTGGCATTGGTATCGCCAACCGCCGTGGGCACATCATCTACGATGCTGACATCGAGGTTGCCCGTGGCGCTGCTGCCGTCGGTATCGGTCGCAACGACCGTGAAGCTCTCTCCAAGGCTGTTGGTTTCATTGCCATCCGGGTGCGCCTCGTTGTCGACGAGGGTATAGCTGTAGCTCACCACGCCGGTACTGGCGTTGTAGCCGGTGATGGTCAGGGTGTTGCCCAACGGTGTGGTGATCGACTGCGGGAAACCTGCCGCCACGCCACCGCTGATCACGCTGATGCCGCCTACGGTCAGACTCTGCAAGCCGTCAGGTGCGGTGATGGTGAACGAACCGCCTTGCGTCAGCGCACCGGCGTCAGGGCTGCTTCCATCGCCAAGGTGCCGTTCCTGGACGACCAGCTCGCCACCGTTCACACCAAGGCCATCAAGAGAGACCGAGTCGTTGAGGTTGGCGACATTCAACTGCAATGTGGCCGTACTGAGATCGCCATCGGCATCGGTGAGGGTGTAGATAAATTGTTCTACAGCGCTGCCACCGCCGTGCAGGTTGAAGAAGTCCGGGTCGCTGGTGTTCAGCGTATAGGTGTAGGAACCATCGGCCGAGAGCACCAGGGTGCCATAGGTGCCGACGAAGGTGCCGGCCGTGATCGGGCCGCCAGGCACACGATCTGCGCCCTGCACGTCGTTGCCCAAGACATTGCCGGTCAGGGTGGTGTGCTGCTCGGTGGCCGTGGTCGCATTGCTGTCCGGCGCAGCGGACGGCACATCGTCGACGATATTGACCTGGATGCCCCCCGAAGCGCTGCTGCCATCGGTATCGGTCGCGACGACCGTGAAACGCTCGCCCAGGCTGTTGGCACCATTGGCGTTAGGATGGGCTTCGTTATCGGTGAGCGTGTAGGTGTAGCTCACAACGCCTGTACTGGGGTTGTAACCCGTAATGGTCAGCGTATTACCCAGCGCCGTGGTCAGCGACTGCGGGAAACCCGCGGTCACGCCATCACTGACCACGGCGATGCCACCCACGGTCAGGCTTTGCAGGCCATCGGGCGCGGCCACGGTGAAGCTGCCGCCTTGGGTCAGTGCGCCAGCGTCCGGGCTGCTGCCATCGCCCAGGTTGCGCTCGTGGACGGTGAGTTCGCCGCCACTCACATCCAGCCCCCCCAAAGTGACCGGATCATCGAGGTTGGTGACGTTGAGCACCAGCGTTGCCGTGCTGGCATCGCCGTCCGCATCGGTCAGGGTGTAGGTGAACTGCTCCACCCCTGTGCCACCGCCATGCAGCTGGGTGAAATCCGGGTCGCTGCTGTTGAGCGTATAGGTGTAGGAACCATCGGCCTTCAGCACCAGGGTGCCGTAGGTCCCGACGAACGTACCCGGCGTGATCGGCCCCTGCGGCATGCGATCGGCGCCTTGTATATCGTTGGCCAGCACAGTGCCGGTGAGCACCTGCTGGCTTTCGCTGGCACTGGCCAGGTTACCGTCGTCCACGGCCCGCGGCACATCGTCGACGATGCGAACATCCAGGCTGCCGCTGGCCACATCGCCATCGACATCGCTGGCCTGCACGGTGAACTGCTCCGCCAATGCATTGGCCCCAGCAGCCGAAGGATGTCCCTGGGTGCCCACCAAGGTATAGCTGTAGCTGACCGTGCCGGTGGCCGGGTCGTAGCCGGTGATGGTCAACACATTGCCCAGCCCGGTGGTCAGCGATTGGCCTACCCCGGTCACAACGCCGCCGGTGACGACATTGATACCGCCGACATTGAGGTTGAACACACCGTCCGGGGCCAACACGGTGAACGTCCCAGCCTGGGTCAACAAGCCAATATTGCTGGCCGACCCTTCGGGCAAGTTGGCCTCGTTCAGGGTCAATTCGCCGCCGGCCACGTCCAGCCCCTGCAGGCTCACCGGGTTGTTCACAACCGGGGGCACAACCGGGGGCACGTCGTCGTCGAAACGGATGTCGCCGACATCGAGGTCTGCGAACTCAGGGATACCGTTGAACCCGGCCGTGGGGAAACCGATCACCGGGTCCACACGGCCGGCCACTTCACTGAGCAACACGAAACTGTGCCCTCCGCCCAATGCCCCGGGCGCGCTGCCGCTGTTGGGCCCGGCTGCGGTCGCTTCGGCTTCCTGGGTCGGGTCGGCGCCGGCGGCGATCGCCTTTTGCAGGCGCTCCACGTCGCTGAGCTGGGCCTGGGAGGGTGTCATCGCTTCGGGGGTGTGCACATGGCCTGCATGGTTGGCCAGTAACTGTGGCGTCAACGCCAGGCTGCTGTCGCGCCCCAAGGTCAGTTCGGCACCGTTGTTCAGGCGCACGGCCACGGCCCCGGCAGCGCCGGTTTCCAGCTGCTCCCCGGCAAACACGCGGTCGCCTTCGACCAACAGGCGGCGGGTGCCGTCGCTACCGACCGCAAACACCTGACCGACAATCTTGCTGACCACACCGAGTGATTTAGCCATGAATCCACGCCTCCATTGCTGCCGACGGGTTCCTGCAACCGAGGCCTGTAACGGAAGGTGCGGATCGGCCTGCCAGGCGCGTGATTCCACAGCGAATCACAACCGTTGCCCGACGCTCGACGAGGAAGGCGGCAAAACGAGATGGCCACATGACATATGTCAATAAACTGTCGCCAAATATCATTTTGCCTGTATCCCTTCGCGACTCCCCTGCCCTAAGCTGCAAGAAAAACGGGAACTTTTCTGAGATGCCCGAAAAACAACGCGTAGCGCTGATTCAGCGGACGACTTTGAATAGAACAATGTCGGGTATTTCTTAGACCGCATAAGTTTTTTTTCGCATAACTCTTATGAAGAAATCTTCTTAGCTCGGTCAGTAAATGTTCTTAGCTGTGTTGTTACAAACCTGAAACGGTTTGACCCTCATTTTTCGTCATTTTTTTGGCGATTGCGGGACCTTTTCAAGATCAGGGAGATGTACCCCATGCGCGTCCTAACCCCCATCACCAGTGCAATCCTGTTGGCCATGGCATGTACCAACGCTCAGGCGATGTCGATCACCGAAGCCGTCCAGAATGCCGTGGACCAGCACCCGGAGATCAGCGCCAGCCGTAACAGCCGGCTGTCGGCCGACGAGGATGTGAAGTTCGCGCGCGGGGGCTACTACCCGACCGTCGACCTGGTCGCAGGTTACGGTCGGCAACGCTCGGACAACACCAATACCCGCGGCTTCAATGCCGACGGCTCGCGCAACCACAACAAGGAAACCCTGACCTACACCCAGTCGGAGCTGCGCCTGCGGCAGATGCTGTTCGATGGCTTCAATACCGCCAACGAAGTGGGCCGTACCGAAGCGGTGGCCAACTCACGCGCCTACTACACCCAGGCCACGGCCGAAACCGTGGCCCTGCGCGCCATCGAGGTGTACCTGGAAGTGCTCAAGCGCCGCGAACTGGTGACCCTGGCCAAGAACAACCTGCAGGCCCACCTGCGCGTCAACGACCAGATCGGCCTGCGCAGCGAGCGCGGCGTGGGCAGCACCGCCGACCTGGACCAGTCCCGCGCCCGTCGTGCCCTGGCCGAGAACAACCTGGACACCGCAGAAGTCGACCTGGCCGACGCCGAGGCCAACTTCTACAGCGTGGTCGGGCGCATGCCCGACGAGCTGGAAACCCCCGTGACCATCAAGGGTGAAGTGCCTACCACCTTGGAGCAGGCACGCCAGGGCATGCTGGAGAACAACCCCTACCTGAAATCGGCCCAGGCCGACGTGAATGCGGCCGAGCAGCAGTACGAAGTGGCCAAGTCGCCCTTCTACCCTCGCCTGGACGCAGTACTGGCCACCGGCGCGAACAACAACACCGCCGGCCAGCGCGGCCACGACAACAATGACTGGCAGGCCGGCGTGGAGCTGAACTACAACCTGTTCCGCGGCGGCAGCGACAAGGCACGCCTGCAGTCCGACGCGCACAAGATCAACCAGGCCATGGACATCCGCAACAATGCCCTGCGCGAGCTCAACGAGAACCTGAGCCTGGCCTGGAACGCCATGAACAACGCACGCAAGCAGACCCCGACCGCCCGCGAATACGCCGAGACCACCCAGCGGGTACGCGCGGCCTACCAGGACCAATTCGGCCTTGGCCAGCGCACCCTGCTCGACCTGCTCGACAGCGAGAACGAGCTGTACAACGCCAACCGCCGCTACACCGAGGTGCGCTACACCGAGGAGTTCTCGATGTACCGGGTGCTGGCGAACATGGGCGAGCTGTTGAGCAAGCAACGTGTCTCGTTGCCACCGGAAGCCATTGCCAAGAGCGAAGTACGCAACGAAGCCCGGTTGCCTGACATGCGGTAGCGTTCGCACGCGCCAGGCTGTTCGTCCGGAACGGATTCCTCCCCCTGTGGCAGGAGTAGGCCATCGTGACCAGTATGCAAAGCGCGCAACCGCGCCTGGATGTTGATGATCCGTTGCTCGATGGCCTGCTGATCCTGTGCAGGTTGCATGGCTGCCCGGCCAGCCGTGCCGGCCTGTGCAGCGGTCTGCCCCTGGCCAACCAGCGCCTGCCCCTGGCGCTGTTGCCCCGCGCCGCCGCGCGTGCGGGCTTGCAGGCCAGGGTGCTGCAGCGCGACCTGGCCGCCATTTCAGCGCTCAACCTGCCGGTGCTGCTGCTGTTGAATGACGGCCGCAGCACGGTATTGCAGCGCTGGGGCGAGGATGGCCGGGCATTGCTGTTGCCCTGCGAGGCCGATGGCGGTGAACAATGGGTCGAACGCGACGCGCTGGAACACGCCTATGCCGGCCAGGCGCTGTTCGCCCGCCCACGGCATACCCTGGAAAACCTGCGCACGCCGCTGATGCCGCGGGTCGATGCCTGGTTTCGCGACACGCTCAGGCATTCACGCTGGCTATACGGCGACGCCCTGCTGGCGAGCCTGCTGATCAACCTGTTGGGGCTGATGGTGCCGCTGTTCGTCATGCAGACCTACGACCGGGTGGTGCCCAACCAGGCCCTTTCCACGCTCTGGGTCCTGGTGGGCGGGTTGTTCGTCGGCACGGCGTTCGAACTGGTGCTGCGCATGGTGCGTGCCCACCTGCTGGACCAGGCCGGCAAGAAGACCGACCTGATCCTCTCGGCGACCCTCTTCGAACGCATCACCGGCATGGCCATGAAAGCGCGGCCAGCCACCATCGGCGGCTTCGCCCAGAGCATCCATGACTTCCAGGGCCTGCGTGAATTCCTCACCGCGGTGACCCTGACCAGCATCATCGACCTGCCGTTCGTGGTGCTGATGCTGCTGGTGATCGGCCTGATCGGCGGCTGGCTGGTGCTGATCCCACTGGTGGCCTTCCCGCTCGCCGTGGGCTTCGCCCTGCTCATCCAGGCGCGCCTGCGCGACACGGTGCAGAAAAGCCTGAGCCTGGGCTCGGTACGCCAGGCCCTGCTGATCGAGACCCTGGGGGGGCTTGAAACCCTCAAGGCCTGCGGTGCCGAGAGCGAGCGTCAATACCAGTGGGAACACACCAACGGCGCCATCGCCCGCCTCGACGTCCATGCCCGCAACCTGTCGTCCCTGGCCAGCAACGGTACGCTGTTCATCCAGCAATTCTGCGGTATGGCCACCATCGTCGCCGGGGTCTACAGCATCATCGCCGGCAACCTCAGCGTCGGGGCCCTGGTCGCCAGCTACATGCTCGGCAGCCGCGTGCTGGCGCCCCTGGGCCAGATCGCCGGGCTGATCACCCGCTATCAGCAGGCCCAGCTGACCATGCGCAGCACCGATGCGCTGATGGCCCTGCCCCAGGAACGCCAGGCCGAGCACCAGACGCTGGAACACACCACGCTGCAGGGTGGCCTGGCGTTCAACCATGTCAACTTCCGCTACCCAGGGCAGAGCGCCCTGGCCCTACAGGACGTGCGGCTGAGCATCCAGCCAGGCGAACGCATCGGCATCATCGGCCGTAGCGGCTCGGGCAAGAGCACCCTTGCCCGCCTGCTGATGGGCTTTCACCATCCGGACGAAGGCCAGGTGTTGCTCGACAACCTGGACCTGCGCCAGCTGGACATCGCCGACCTGCGCAGCCAGATGGGCTATGTGGCCCACGACCTGCCGCTCTTGGCGGGCAGCCTGCGCGACAACCTCACCCTCGGCGCACGTCACGTGAGCGATGCGCGCATGCTGGAGGTGGCCGAACTGACCGGCGTCAGCGAGCTGGCGCGCCTGCACCCGATGGGCTTCGACCGCCCGGTGGGCGAACGGGGCCAGCTGCTGTCCGGCGGCCAGCGCCAGGCCGTGCTGCTGGCCCGCGCCTTGCTGCTGGAGCCGCCGATCCTGATCCTCGACGAGCCCACCAGCCACATGGACAACAGCAGCGAGGAGCAATTGCGCCAACGCCTGCTGGCCTGGGTGCCAGGCAAGACCGTGCTGCTGGTCACCCACCGCACGTCCATGCTCAGCCTGGTGGACCGCCTACTGGTGCTGGACAACGGCAAGATCGTTGCCGACGGGCCGAAGGATGCGGTCATAGACGCCCTGCGCAAGGGCCGCATCGGCGCAGCCCTCTAGGAGGCTCCCATGGCAATCGGGCACCGTGTACGCAGCTACGTCCAGAGCGCCGGCAAGAGCGCCGAGCGCGACTACATGCCGGAGCTGGCCGGCGCGACCTTGCAGGACGCCCCGCGCCTGTCTCGCCTGACGGTGTGGCTGGCCGCCGCGTTGCTGCTGGTGGCCTTGGCCTGGGCCAAGTTCGCGGTGATCGACGAGGTCACCGTGGGCGAAGGCAAGGCCATCCCCTCGAGCAAGGTGCAGGTGGTGCAGAACCTGGAAGGCGGCATCGTCACCGAGATCTTCGTACGCGAGGGGCAGATGGTCGACAAGGGCGCGACGCTGCTGCGCCTGGACGATACGCGGTTCCTGTCCAACAAGGGTGAGAGCGAGGCTGATCGCTACGCCCTGACCGCGCAGGTCGAACGCTTGTCGGCCGAAGCCGAGGGGCACCCGCTGGTGCTGTCGGACGAAGTCCGCGCCAAGGCTCCGCAAGTGGCCGAAGACGAGGTCGCCTTGTACGAATCGCGCCAGCGTCGCTTGGCCAGCGAGAAACAGACCCTGAACGAGCAACTGCGGCAGAAGACCCAGGAACTGGCCGAGTTCCGCTCCAAGGTCGAGCAGTATCGTTCGGCACTGGGGCTGTTGCAGCAGGAGCTGAACATGTCGACGCCGCTGGTGGGCACCGGGGCGATTTCGCCGGTGGAGATCCTGCGCCTGAAGCAGCGCACGGTGGAAGCGCGCGGCCAGCTCAACGCGACAAGCCTGGCGATACCACGGGCGGAGGCGGCAGTGGCGGAGATCAAGAGCAAGATCCAGGAGTCCGACGCGACCTTCCGCTCCGAGGCGGCCAAGGAGCTCAACGACAAGCGCACGGAGCTGTCGAAGATCACCGCCTCGAGCATCGCCATCGACGACCGGGTCAACCGCACCACGGTGGTGTCGCCGGTGCGAGGGATCGTCAAGTTGCTGAAGGTCAACACCATCGGTGGGGTGGTCCAGCCGGGCAGCGACCTAGTGGAGATCGTGCCGATCGAGGACAACCTGCTGATCGAGGCCAAAGTCCGCCCGCAGGATGTGGCGTTCCTGCATCCGGGACAGACGGCGATGGTCAAGGTTACGGCGTACGACTACACGATCTATGGAGGGCTCAAGGGCACGCTCGAATTGATCGGCGCGGATACGGTGACCGATGACAAGGGGAATGCGTTCTACCTGATTCAGGTGAGGACCGAGAAGAACCACCTCGGCGGGGACAAGAAGCCTTTGTTGATCATTCCGGGGATGGTGGCGACAGTGGATATCATCACGGGGCAGAAGAGTGTGTTGGATTATCTGTTGAAGCCGGTGCTCAAGGCGCGGACGGAGGCGCTTCGGGAGCGGTGAGGGGGCTTGGGCTTGGGCTTGGGCTTGGGCTTGGGCTTGGGCTTGGGCTTGGGCTTGGGCTTGGGCTTGGGCTTTTAGATTGTGACAACATTCGTTTTGGGTGGTGGCGCCACTGGGAGGGTGTCAGAAATTTTGTGTTCGGGCATAACATGAGTAAGAGGTGCATGTATGCCAACCAAAAAGAAACCCCTGCGTGACCTGCCTAAAATCCCCAAAGAGCTGCTG